>JBIKQC010000188.1:0-8167 GCA_044349855.1 Saprospira sp. | reverse complement strand
GCTAAGACCCTCAATTGTTGCAGTTAAATCTTCGAGACGGACCCTTCTTTGAAACTCAGCATCATCTAGGGCATTTTGAAGAATGTCCGACATATTGACCTTTTTACCCTTTATCAAAATATCGTATAGGTGGGTAGTAACATGTATTTCAACGTCTGTGCCGTCGGAGTTTTCTAAATAAAAGTCTTCAAATCCTGAGGATATATCTGAATGTAGATTAGGGCTTATAGTATTTAGCTCTGTCATAATCAATGTTCCATCGACTCCAGCTTTAACGGATTGATTTGCTATTATCACCAATCGATGAAGATCACGCCCAGTGAAACCTTTTTTATATTCATGGGCTAATTTTGAGGCCCAATAACCTGGAGTCTTTTTAAGGTCAGTTTGTTTAACCTGTAGTTCCTTAACCTGCTCCTTTGTCATGATCTTTCTTCTACGGTCTGCGGAAGGTCGACCTAATTCAATTTTTAACTTATCGGCATCGTCCTCTTCCTTTTCAGTTACATCGGTATTTAAAACTTCTTTGTGACCAACCAATAGTTCATATTTTGCAAGGGCATCGTTATAGGATCTAATATTCTCGGTAGTTTGATTGAGCTTCCACTTGTCAAAAGTGCTGTTTTTTAGAGTTTCGGCATCCGCAATTTCTTCATTTGTTGGAGAAGTAATGCCTAGTTTTTTCATAGCAGTAAGCCAACGTTCATCATCTTCTTCATTTTTAAAAATGCCTTGTAAACCAGTTTTTTTGATAGCTTTTACTTTTAAGGCCTTTAGCAGTTCTATGTCATTTTTGATACCGACAATTTCTTTGGAATCAGGGGAAAGATCTGCAAGTGCATTCATAATATCTGTAGCAGCACCTATATTGGTTTTGGCTTTTACAATAGTTTTGAGTTTATTGTATGTTTCACCTTTTGCCCCATCAGAATAAATGGTTTCAAGAATTTCGTCAATTTTTTTATCATGAATATCAGCGGTTTTCATGATTATATTCAATTTTTCAACTGCCTTGTCAAGAATTTGTTTTTTCTTGTCAGGGGTGCCGTTATTCCATTCTGCTATTGCTTCAGCAGTACTGAATTTATAAACAATGGCCTCTTGTGGAGAATTGACATTTTCGTTGAATAGAACCTTTTTGAATTGTTCGCCGACGTCCTTGTCTTGTTTCCATCTGCTAAGTGCATTTTTTTCTTTTTGCTTTGCGGCAATCTGCTCCAGTTGTTCAATTACTTTGGCAGATTCCTGGCCAGTGGGGGTTGTTTGAAAAGTTTCAATAATGCTTTTAAGGTGGGAAACTGTACTCTTGCTTAAGCCTAAAATGCCGGTTTTGTCTGAGAGCAATTTATAAAAAGCTGAGTTACCTTTAATTTTAATTCTATCATCGTCCTCTGATGTCGATACCCATTTTTTGAGTTCTTTTGTAAACTTATCGGTATCATCAATTCTAAGGTAGGTGGTACAAAGGAAATAGTCAGCAGCCGATACATATTTTTGTTTCAGATCTTTGTTAATTTCGGCCAGATCGTTATTGACAGATGCTTCATTATTTGAATTTTTGATCAGCTTCATTGATCTCAACTGTGCTTTGAATTTTTCGTTCCCTTGAAGTTTTTTTGCAATAGCCCCCTCAAAAGTTCCTGACAGATTTAATGTTCCCGGTTGAAGCAGGAAATCTATTTGCCCCGAATTCAGATTTTTTTCGATAAATTCAAAAGCATCATTTGCTTCAGTACTGAACCATGCATTACCCAAAATTCCTAATGCAAGTGCCGGTTCTGCATAAGGAGAAGTATCTCCTTCGAGATATTCCAATAAGAATTTAGTTCTAAGCGTGTTTGCGCCAAAAACTTTTGAAATGTCAGAAATTAATACACCTTTTGTACCATTGAATAGCGCTGCAGTAGCACTGGTATATTTGTCGGCGAGTTGTTTATCATTAGAATCTACAAGCCATTTCATTACAGCACCGAATCTAGCATCACTATTTGATGCTTTGCCTAAATCAAGCAGTATGGCCAATTGTTTTGCTCTTTCATCAATGTTTGATTCTGCAACATCTTTTACCCTTTGCGATGCAAGGGCAGAACCAGCCTGTTCTTTGATAATTGCTGTACCTTCGTTCAGGTCATCAATTGAAATATTGACGCTTGCTACTTTAGGCTTTCCAATGTAAGGGGCAATATTTTCTTGCAATTTGAGCAGTCCCTCATACCTCTTTTGTTCTTCTTTGTTTCTTTTTGCTGTTGGATCCCATTTTTCAATAAGAATATTTATTTCCTGTAGCTTAGCATGCTTAAGTTTCGGATCGCTTAGTTTTTCATATTGGCCAAGCATTTCCAGTATTTTATCGTAGTCATTTTTAAGAAAACCAAATGTCCCGCCTGCTTCAGTTTTCAAAGTAGCTACACTCATTACCGGCACTCTATCTTGGATATCTACAAGCAATTTTTTTATACTCTTATATTCAGATTCAGTTTTTTTATTTAATGTTTTATCAGCTTGATGCAAGGCTTCGAATTTAGCATCAAACACAATAACTTGTTCTTTCAAAAAATTTATAGCTTGTAACTTTTTACCGGGTTCTGCTTCCCAAACCCCATTTTTTAGATTAAGGGCGGCCTGCAGTACATTTTTGGGCAGGTTAATAATTTCATTCGTCTGTTCAATTTCAGAATTATCCAAAAAGGTATTTATGCCATCCATTCCGGTGAGGCCCCCATTTAAAAGAGTTTC
This sequence comes from Saprospira sp., assembly GCA_044349855.1. Classification (GTDB taxonomy): domain Bacteria; phylum Bacteroidota; class Bacteroidia; order Chitinophagales; family Saprospiraceae; genus Saprospira. Next base: position 5,431 of record JBIKQC010000188.1, on the reverse strand, counting down.
TGATGCGTCGTCGTTGTCAGTTTCCTCGGGTTCATTTGAATCATCTGGCAAGGCGAAATCTCCAATGACCACATCAGTTGCCATATCTTCCACCAATTCACCTCCTGGTTCAACTTCAATTGTAAATGGAGTGCCTTTCAGCGCAAACTTTTCGAGTTGTTTGATCATTAGGTTTTTCTTGGCAGCACCTTTTTCCGGCATTAAAACCAAAACATAACTTCCGTCATCTTTGGTCTTTACATAACAATCGCCTATGCAGGTATGTGGTCTATCGGCTTTTAAAACTTCTTTAGCCATCATTTTCCAAGCACTGTTATGGTCGCCGGGAATAATCAGGCCAATTTTTTTGTCTTTTAGATCTTCATAGATAAAGTCTGTTTTGACGATGAACTGTGTAGGGTTTAGCGGGCTGTTATGCTCGTCAAGCATCCTTTTAAGGGCAGGTTTCAATACCTTTCGGTATGCTTTGAATGCTAACGTACCATTTTTAACCTGTGTGGGTTCAATTTTTTTAATTTTCATATTTTTTCCTTGTTTACAGAGTTTTTTATTTTTGGCTATTTGTCCAAACAAAGTTAAAATTTATCTTAAAGTAAAATGCCAAAACTGAGCTGTTCCTAATAATTTATCAGCTTTTTATGTTTAGCAGATATTCACTTTTTGGTATTTCCTTTTTGTTTTCATTGTCTTCCTTTTTATTATTTTCCTTCGATAGCTTTTCCTTTGAAGTATTTTTCAACTGCCCGAAGTTAATTTGTATTTTTTTAATTTCAAACATACTTATAGAATTTTAAGGCTTGTTAATTTGTTTTAAAAAATCGGCAAGTTCTGGGGCTTTTTTAGTGCCGACTAGAATTTTTTTGCCATTGTTAAGCTCGAGCTGCAACCCCTTATTTCCGCCACCTAAACTGTATGCCATGCCTTTGTTGCCAAAGCCGTAACGGATTCCCCAGCCGCCGTATTCCATCAGTGGTTTGTAATCTCTGATATAGGCTTTTTCAATGTTTTTCCAGGAAATTCTTCTGCGGCCTAGTGGAGAGATAATGACTTCGATGCCTTGGTTGTCTATGTTTGTGATCTGTTTCATAAAGATAAACAGCAGTAAAAAAAGTACAGGAATCATTGAGAAAAGGATAAGGACAACATCCGGGGCAGGTTTGGTGCCAAATGGCTGCCCCATAAAAATCTGTTGAACTATACCCCATACGGAAAGTCCCAATATACCAAGCAGTAAAATAAAAATAACAGGGTTTCGAAATTTTTGTGTTTCTGAAAAAGTATTGACAGACATGCTATTATGTATTTAAATTATGATGGAATTAGTGTGGCAATACATTAATTGATAAACTATTAATTAGCTGAATTTTCAGCTCCTTCGGAGCCATATGGTTGTAGCACAAAAGGTGCAAGTTGAATAGAACCCCAAAGGGATGACATGTTTAAATAAGTAATCAAGGATAAATTTACAATTCCGCTAACGCTGCCGCGGGCTTTTTTTACTTTTGGCAGCATTAGTAGGGTCGTTAGGTCTGACGACCCTACTATATGCTGGTGCTTCCGACAAATGGACAAGCTGTCTTCGACGATTTTTATTTATGTTTTTGATTTTGTTTACAAAATCGAAAATTAGAAATGAAAATTATTTTTGCTTTTTAATGAGTTGCAAAATTAGTGTTTGTTTCTTATATGCAGCTTACCGCTGCTCATTGTTTTGCTGCTTTCAATATGGTACAGATAAATTCCTTCAGTAAGTTGTGGAATCTCAATTAAAAGCCCATTCGTTGCTGCTTCCAAACGAAGGTCTTTGATCAGCTTGCCATTGATATCGAAAAGTCTGAAACTGAAAGGACCTTCAATTCCGTTGATGCTGATATACTGCCCTGATTGAACCGGATTCGGATAAACCGCCGTAGCGGAATTTATTTCCTGAGCATTGATTGAAGTTACAGTATTGTCGGCTGTGAGCCAAAACTGTCCTGAACTGCCAATTCCGCAGGCTGTACCGGCAAACTGAACATAAGAATTGGCAGCAGCAGATCCAAAACAGGGCGCCGACCATTGGTTTTTAAAGGCATTTTCCCTGTTTCTGAAATATATTTCAGAAAGGACAGGATTGTTCTGAACGGCAGTCGGAATCGTATTTCTGTAGGGATAAAGCCAAATACTGTCAATAACCGGATTCTGATTCGTGCCATAATTATCAATAATCCAATAATTGTTATAACCTGTGAAATTTGCCGCAGGCATACTGTCTGGCGCAAGATTAATCTGTGTGACCACAATTTCTCCGTTAGGATGTCCTCCCGTGCCAAATTGAATGTCCATTCCGACAAAATTAAGGTTTTGTCGACCGCTAGCGCTAACAAAGCTGCCCTGACTTCTTCCGCCGCCTACAGGAGCAGTTGATCTGCTAAGCGTTGCACCATTTGCCAGTTGTGCATGACTTATTCCTGCATTGTCTGTAATCGTGGAATTCAGGTTTTCATTGAACTGATAATAAGCCAGTATATTTCCGATTACATTAGGATCATCCTTGGTCAGGTGGCGCAAAATTCTGATATCGGATTCTGTCAATGCCCTGTCCCAGATACAGACTTCATCAATCTGCCCATTAAAATTTCTGTCAGACCATGCTCTGTAACTCCCTATTTTGAAGCTGCTCAATTCTGCCGGACTAAGATTGATATTCTGACTTGCTGCCTTCCCGTTAACATAGAGGGTCATGGAATTTCCATTGGCGACCATTGCCACATGCGACCATTCATCTGCCGGAACAATCAGATTGCTGTTCCACCACCATTGACCACCGGGCCAATGATACCCAAGTGTATTGTTTCCGCCGCGGAAGTTGATTCCCGCTGCATTTGTGCCATCGTTGATCACAATACCGGTATAATCGTTCTGAATGCCGTTTGGTTTTACCCAGGCAGTGATTGTCATAACATTGGTTGTCAAATCAAAGGATGCTGTTTGTGCAAAGTCATCGCTGTCATTGCATTGAAGGGCGAGACCTGGAATTGTATCGGGACTGCAGGCCGGAATTACAGTCACCATATTTGCAATCGTTTTACTGCTTGTACGGCCGTTGCCGTCTGTGATGTTGAGTGTAACGGAATAAGAACCGGCTGCGCCAAAAACAACTGTTGGATTGCGGACGCTTGTACTGCTCATGTATTGCGGGGCAGGGCTGATAGACCAGCTCCAGCTGCTTCCGCTATGTTCCATAATGGAATAACAATCAAATTTTACTGTATCTCTTGCACAATATATGGTATCGCTTTTTGTCAGCGCTTGGGCGATAGGGCGTACTTCTGCAGCCAATTCAGCCTCCCAAATACCTCTGCCAAAGGAACCCAACCGAAGCTTGGCGTCACGGAAAAAGGGTTGCATTTCGTTGGTATTGATAATAAAAGGCAATCCGTTACTCATATTTGTCCAATCGCTCAGTGCGGCATTCCAATAAAATACGCCATAATAGGTGGCTGCATATATTAGGTCGTTTGTTGGAGCAGGCTGATAAATTAAATCGCGAATTTCTTCTCCGTTGATGTTTGCGGTTGACATATTTTGCCAGCTTGCACCGCCATCAGTGGTTCTGTACACTTTTTGGCCGAAATTGCCATAAGTATTCCCGACCCATAATTCATCGGCATTGGCGGGATTTACAGCCAACTGTATTTCGCGGCGATAAGTAGCAGGAAGATCGGGAAGTTTTGTCCAATTCAATCCTCCGTCAATCGTTTTATGAATCTCACCTTTCGTGGAATTGCTGTTTGCATTGTTAAAAACTGAAACATAAATGACATTTGGATTACTGCGCGATTGCTCAATCTCCATCGTTGTTGCATTGCTGCCAAAACTGTAGAGTGCGTTGAAATTAACACCCCCATCAGTCGATTTCCAAAACTGATTATTTTTACCCAAATACATAATATCGGAATAACGGCAGTCAAAGACCAACTCACTTCTGCGAAGGGTATAGCCTTCATTTGGATAAAGTCCCAAGGCCGGCAAATAATTGACAGCATCTGTCAGGTTTATCGGTAGAAGAGGAGAGGAGCCAAGGTCTGAGAAATAAGTATGACGATTGTTTAGCGGGTTAACATAACCGGTACCTTCTTCCGCTGCGCCCAGGAAAAGCGACTGACCCAATCCGTAATTAGGCATAAACAAGGCTGCATCGCCATTGTGGTAACGGCCGCCAACCAAAATATCTTCATTCCAGCCGGAGCCCAACCGCCAATAGTCGGAACCGTGAATACCTCTTTTTCTGGATTGGAAACTGGAAAGTTCGTTGGTCGAAAGTTCCAAGCCGCCATCAGTGGCTATCCAAATTTCATTGCCGTTTACATCAATATCCTGATGATCGGCATGCGGATGCGGGTCTATCTGCTGAAAGGTTCTTCCGCTGTCGGCGCTTGTCCAGAGGAAAATTGCGCCAACCCAAATTTTTGCCGGATTGATGTCTGAAACTTCCAGATCAAAATTGTAAAACCCTTGGTGATAACCATCTGAATAGCCCACCATATATGGATTTGAACTGTTATAAGGTCCTCCGATAAAGCCGGAAGGATTGCTCCAGCTGTCACCTGCATTATCACTTCGGTAAAGGCCGATCCAGCCTTGGTCGCCGGTTTTGCTGTCACCTATCAGCGCAACATAAACCATCTCAGGTGCAGCAGGACTCACCGCAATTTTTCCGCCTATCGCCGAGGCCTGAGCCAAAACAGAGGGGGTATAGTAACCATTGTTTTTTAAATTCCAAGTTGTGCCGCCGTCATCGGATCGGAAAAGCTCATCAATTTTTAAAGTCGGATTATTTTTTAACAGATACAGGGTATCTGTACTTCCCGGTTTGAAGTCAATGTCCCAACAATCTGCAGTAAACTGCGCCGACCAATTTGTACCTGCATTGGTTGATTTTAATAAGCCCGGGTCACCCACTGCAAATACTTTTTGGGTATTGGTAGGGTCAATGCGGAATTCATAAATATCTCCGCCGGCATTGTATAATTCCAACCAGTTTTGGCCGCCGTCAGTGGTTTTGAAGATTCTGTTATTACTTGAAAAATAGACGATATCAGCATTTATGGGATCAATTTCAATAGCTGTAACTGTGTTTACGGCCATTCCGGCGCTGACATAAGACCAGTTCAATCCACGGTCAATGGATTTAAAAACGCCACCGCTTTCTGTACCTGCAAATAGGATGTCTCCATTGCTGTTAGCCTGTGCCACCGTGTAAACATTCACCTGAGTGGAACGGGTATTTCCGGTTGAAATGGAGTAGGTTTCAAATGGACCTAAACAGCTCCAACTGCTAAAAGTATTGCGGTTTTGCTGGTTTTGTTGCCAAAGTATAAAACGGTCACGGTTATTTCTGTCCTCTTCTTCCGGAGAAATTGGACGGATATATCCGCTTTGATCCAAT
>JBIKQC010000187.1:0-8197 GCA_044349855.1 Saprospira sp. | reverse complement strand
TTCAACACATTTCATGTCATGTGTGATGATAACAGATGAGCTTTTATATTTTTGCTGTACAGAAACTATCAGGTTACTGATTTCACGGCTTGTAATAGGATCCAAACCTGTAGTAGGCTCATCATAAAGAATTACTTCAGGTCTTAACATCAATGTTCTGGCCAAAGCAATACGTTTTTTCATTCCGCCGGAAAGTTCAGAGGGCATTTTTTTGCCTGTATCAGGTAAACCAACACTTTCAAGAGCATCTTTTACTAAATCATCTACCTCTTTTTTACTGTATTTTACACCATGACGGCGAAGTGGAAATTCCAAATTATCTCTGACAGTCATTGAATCATAAAGAGCGTTGCTTTGAAAAAGGAATCCAATTTTCATCCTAATTTTATCTCTTTCATCAGTTGTGAGGCTCAAAACGTCATGTCCCAAAACAGAAATTGATCCTTTATCTGGTACAACCAATCCGACAATACATTTTAACAATACTGATTTTCCGGAGCCTGACTTACCTAAAACTATCAAATTTTCACCTTTATATAAATCAACATTCATATCGCGCAAAACATCAAGGCTGCCGAAAGATTTTGTCAGGTGTTTTATCTCCAGAACTTTTTTATCGAAATCTATTGATGATATTTTTTCCATTGTCTTTAGTTAAATTAGTTGATCATGCCAAAAACATCAGTAATCTGCACCACTAACAAATCAATAATGAAAACCATTAGCGAGGCAACAACTACTGCAGAATTCGCTGACTGTCCAACTCCTTCGGTACCTTTTTGAGAGTTCATACCTTTGTAACATCCAACGATACCTATAGCAAAACCAAATAAAAAAGTTTTGAAAACAGCAGGATAAATGTCTGCAAAAAACACATATTCGAAAGCTCTTGTTATATAAAGCGACCAACTCATATCACCTTTAATATTTGCACCAAGATAGGATGCCCAAACACCCACTGCATCGCTCATCAGTGCCAATAATGGAATCATAAGTGTTGTTGCTACAACCCTGGTTACCACCAGATATTTATAAGGATTAGTGCCTGAAACTTCCATGGCATCAATCTGTTCTGTCACTTTCATGGAACCTAATTCAGCTCCGATACCCGATCCTATCTTGCCCGCACAAATCAATGCTGTTATCACAGGGGCTATTTCACGAATAAGTGAAACTGCAACCATTTGAGGAAGTCGGGATTCAGCACCAAAACTAACAAGTGTGGGTCTTGACTGAATTGTTAAAACCATTCCCATAATGAATGCAGTAGCCAAAACCAAGGGCAATGATTTTACGCCAATAAAATAACATTGCCTGAGCATTTCATTGAACTCAAAACGGGGACGGAAAAGCTCCCTAAAAAAACGACCTGTAAATATTGCTATAGCACCGGTTTCATCCAAAAAACTTTTGAGAGCCCGCGGTAGTATTAATTCAATTTTAAACATATTAATTGATAAAAATGCAATTTATGATTTGAGTCATTGGCCCAATAACTACAAATATAGTATCTTCGCTATTAAATAATACTGACTTAAGTCACTACTTATTAAGTATATTAAATAAAATAAAAAAATATCTGTATAAATGGCTCATTTAAGTGTAAATATCAATAAAATAGCTCTTTTGCGCAACTCCAGAGGTTCAAATTTTCCAAATCTCTTAGAGGTAGCTCAGGATTGTGAAATTTTTGGCGCGGAGGGAATTACAGTACATCCACGGCCGGACCAGCGTCATGTTCGTTTTGATGATATTGCCCCTTTAAAGGCATTGACAAAAACGGAGTTTAATATTGAAGGAAACCCAAGTTGGGATTTTATGCAGTTAGTTTTGGAAAATGCACCGCATCAATGCACCCTGGTTCCCGATGCAGTTCAGGCGCTCACTTCCGATAACGGATGGGATACCATAAAACACGCTTCTTTCCTTAAAGAAATCATTTCAGAGCTTCATTCAAAGGGCATACGTGTTTCCATTTTTGTAAATGCAGACAAAAAAATGGTGGAAGGCGCAAAAGCTGTAGGAGCCGAACGTATAGAATTTTATACAGGACCTTATGCCAAGCAGTTTACAGAAAATCCGGAAGCAGCAATTGCCCCTTATCTTGCTGCGGCAAAAGTTGCCAATGATATTGGTATAGGAATCAATGCAGGTCATGACCTCAACCTGCACAATTTAAAATATTTCAAAAAACAGATCCCCGAACTGCTTGAAGTTTCAATAGGACATGCCCTGGTTGTCGATTCAATCTATTACGGACTTCACAATACCATTCAGATGTATTTGAATTGCCTTAAATAATCAGTATCAATTATTTTTTTAAAGAAAATTAGATTTTTCTTTTGCCATTTCTTCCAACATTTCGGGAACTTTAAATCTTGGGCCAAATTTTTGTTCCAATTCTTTTGCCTTTGCGACAAACTCTTCAACACCAAAATCATTGATAAACTGTATTACACCGCCTTTGAAGGGAGCAAAACCCCAACCATGTATGCTGCCTAAATTTGCTTCGTTGGTGTTGGAAATCACCCCTTCCTCCAAACATTTTACAGCTTCCAAACATTGAATAAACAGTAATCGCTGTCTAATTTCCTGTTGTGGAAGCGAAACAGATTCCTTTTTAGGGAAATATTTGGAAAGTTCAGGCCATAGATAGGGCTTTTCGCAGTTTGTATATTCATAAAATCCTGCTTCTCTTACTTTTCCATGTCTGTCGAATTTTTGAATCATGCTTTCAATGATGGAAAAAGCAGAGGAAGTTGTATAGTTTTCTCCCATCTGACCGGCAAAATGTTTCTCCGCATCCAAAACATATTTGAATCCGAGAGAATCGGCATAAGCCAAAGGTCCAAGCGGCATACCGGCCTGTAAGCCTGCATTTTCAATTTGAACGGCACATTCTCCTTCCAGCAGCATCAATAGTCCTTCAACAAAGTAAGTGCTTGATACTCTAGTCACAAAATAAGCCGGTGAATCATTTGCAATGATCGGTATTTTGCCAATTTGAATTACAAAATCGAAGGCCCTTGCAATCGTCTCGGCTGAGGTTTTCTTTCCTTTAATAATTTCGACCAATGGCACCGTCTGTACCGGTGAAAAGAAATGCATACCTACGTAATTTTCAGGTCTGATTGAGGCTCCGGCCAAATTGCTGATAGGAAGTGATGCTGTATTTGTTGCAAAAAATGTATCGTGGTGAATATACTTTTCAGTATCCTTAATGATTCTTTTTTTGAGTTCACTATTTTCGAAAACTGCCTCTACAACAAGGTCACAATCTTCAAAAAGAGCAATATCTTCGGTCGCTTCAATTCTTTCCAAAATTTCTTTAGCCTGCAGCTCTGTCATTTTCTGTTTCTGAACCAGCTTATCCAGCATTTTCCAGATATAATCTCTGCCCTGATCTGCCAAATTTTTGGAAACATCCTTCAAAATAACTTTGATTCCCTGCATTGCAGCTGTATAAGCAATTCCTGAGCCCATAAGCCCAGCTCCGATAATCCCTATTTTGCGAGCTTTAAAACGGCCATAGCCTTTAGGACGGCCCAATCCATGTTTTATTTTATTGGTATCGTACCAAAATGCCTTCGTCTGATTACGGCAATCTTTACTGAAAATTATGGAGGTAAAATATCTGACATTGATACGTGTTGCTGCCTCAAAATCGACCATTGCTCCCTCAACCATGGCGTTCAGCAGCGCCAATACCGCAGGGTAATTGTTCAATGTTTTTCGAATTACAGTAGATGTCAGATCCGCTATCATATAAGCGGTTTTGGGGTGTCGCGGATTGCTGTGATTGGGTATAAGTTCCTCTGTATCCCAAACTTTTGAGATTTTCGGTTGAGATAAGATCCACTGTCTGGCTTTAGTCAGCAGCATCTCTCTGTCCTCTGCAATATCATCAATCAATCCTTTGGACAAAGCTTCCCGAACATGAAGCAGTCTGCCGTTTGAAACTATGTTGAAAGCCTCTTTTAGGCCCGTCATCCAGATCATGCGTATAATTCCGCCACCGCCGGGTATCATGCCTAAGGATACTTCGGGTAATCCCAAAACAGTATTGGGGCTATCAAGGGCAATTCTGTGGTGACATGCCAATGTAAATTCAAATCCGCTGCCCAAAGCAGCTCCATTGATGGCAGCTACCACAGGCACTTTCAACAGTTCGAACCTTCTAAAAATACGACGAAGTCTGTCGGTATAGTCAAAAACGCTGCTTTCATCGGCTGCCTGATGCAGAAAATCCAAATCTCCGCCGGCCAAAAATGAAGTTTTGGCTGAGCTGACAATTACGCCTTTCAATTCACTGTCTTTTTCCAAATAATCGAGTACAGGTTCGAAAGCTTTTGCAATCTCTGAATTGATGACATTAACACTTTGTCCGCTCATGTCAAGTGTCAGCGTAACAATGCCGTAATTATCTTTTTTGTAAAGTATCATATTATTAATATTATCGCAGAGGGAATTAAAAAAACTTTGATACTAACAGCGTTCTATGATAATAGAAGAACTCATGCCGCTTCTGGCGCAAATAGCAACCCCGCCTAAAGTTTTATCCTGCTGATCTAATCCATCCAAAACGGTGCCTATGGCTATTGCACCCATTGCACCTGCAGCATATCCCCAAGCGATATCACTGCCGTAAATATTGACCAATTCTGAATGGAGACTCATATCCTGAAGGAATTTCAATCCAACAGCAGCAAAATGCTCGTTTGATTCCCAAATTTCAATATCTTTTGAAGTCAGACCTGCTATTTTCAATGCTTTTTTAGCAGCAATGGGCCCACCTTGTAGCATGAGCGTAGGTTCTACACCAATAACTGCTGCAGACAGAATTTTTGCTTTGGGTTTAAGCCCCAGTTTCTGACCAATTTCCTTACTGCCGATGAGTAACATTGCAGCTCCGTCAGCCAGTGGTGCTGCATTGCCTATGGTGTGTACATGGTTTACATCTTCAATCTGCGGGTAACGCAGTGTGGCCATTACATCATAACCTTTATCTTCGCTGTCGGTAGCCATAGGCGGCAAAGAAGCCAACCATTCTAAGTTTACATTATTCTTAAAGCACTCATTTTTGCTCAAAACGGGCAATCCGTTGATGTCAAAAACCGGCAAAATTGATTGGTAAAGCATTGTCTCATTGATTGTGGAGAGCGCGCGCTGATGCATACTCAGGGCATGCGCATCTATCATTTCACGGCTGTAACCTTCCAATGTTGCCAACAAATCTGCGCTCACATTTCTTGGAATAAAATTTACTTTAGCTCTGACATCAGGGTCAAACATCATAGCGCCTCCATCACTTCCTTCAGGAACTCTGCTGAAACTTTCTATACCGCCTGCAAGAATTAGTTCATCCCAGCCGGCCATTATTTTTGAAGCTGCAATTTGAACTGATTCCATACTTGAGGAACAAAAACGGTTTACCTGCAAACCCGGGCAAGAGAAAGGCAGTCCCGAAAAAAGCGCTGCTGCTCTAGCTATATCACCACCCTGTTCGCCTACAGGAGTCATACAGCCTATGATAATGTCATCAATATAATCTCTTATGCCGCCGCAACGGTTTGTGATGGCCAAAATGGTATTGGAAAGCAATTGTACAGGCTTTATTTCCTGTAAAGCTCCCTGAGATTTGCCGAGTCCCCGAGGTGTGCGCACTGCATCGTAAATAAATATTTCCCGTTGTTGCATCTGTTTTTCAGTTAGCAAAAAACTTAATATGATTTGCAGTGTTGAAAATAGCAGTTATTTTATTGAATTTTACATTTGTTGCAAATAGATTTTATAAAAACAATTTGCCGCAAACTCAATTTATACGCTTATTTACTTTGATATTTTTAAAAGAAATGTCTTTATTTGTAAGAGTATCAGAATTTCAATTGAGGAAAAGACAAGAAATAAGATGATTCAGAAACTTAGCCAAAGACTTATTACAAAAATATTCTTCATCTTTTTTTTTATGCTGTTTCCAATCAGCTTTTTTCTGCCTGCCTACAATATTCCTCCATCTTTTTTACTGACCCTTAAGGAAAACAGTACAAAACTTTCAGATATTCCGTCACTTCTATTTGGATACGAATGTGCCTGGGGTGCTTTTTTTTCAATGTTTAGCAGTCCTGTTGCTTTTTTGGGAACTTTAGCTAACTTTGCTGTTTTAACTATTTGGATATTGTACTTGCTTCGCATTTCCGGTGAAATGAAACTGTTCAGAAGTATTCTGATAGTTGTAGTTATTGTATCTGTCCTTATTTGGCCGGTTGCATTGAGGATCGGATTTTTATCCGGTTATTATCTTTGGGCAATTTCTGCAATTGGGATTAGCATCTGTTATGGAAACATGATAGTGTATAATCATGATTTTGAAGAAATATTATTAGATGAACGAATAAAGGATGAGGAAAACTAAGCTCGTACTTTTTTTAAAAATATTATGACAAATCTCGATCAATTAAAATTACTGCTTGACAGCCCCAAAAACATTCTTATCACTTCGCACGCCAATCCTGACGGTGATGCAGTAGGATCATCATTAGCACTTTACCATTATCTCATTACACTGGGTCACCGAGTAAATGTTATTATGCCGACTGAAATGCCTGATTTTCTGGATTTCATGCCGGGTTATGATAAAATTTGGATTTATGAAAAACAGCATGACAGCTGCGTGAGAATCGTTGAAAAAGCAGATATAATCTTTGCTTTGGATTATAATCATTTTAACAGGACTGAACAGATGGAGGCCATACTTAGCGGCGCCAAGGCCTATAAAGTGATGATTGATCATCATATGGAGCCTTCAGACTTCCCTTCGGCGATTTTATGGAGGACTTCGGCAAGTTCTACCTGTGAACTAATTTATGATTTTTTTGAACTGATGAATGCTTTGGACAAAGTTCCAATGGAAGCTTATGAAACTATGTTTGTCGGTATTCTTACAGATACAGGTAGTTTTCAATATGCCACTTCTCCCCGACTCTTCCGAATTGTGGCTGACTTGACAGAAAGGGGGTTGAATACCAATATCATATCCGATATGGTTGCAAATTCTTATACCTACAAGAGATTCAGACTAATGGGTTACAGCATTTATGAACGTTTGGAGCTTTTGGAAGAGATCAATACCGGCATTGTAGTACTCACTCAGGAGGATCATAAAATTTATAACATACAACGAGGTGATTTGGAAGGCATCGTTAATTTTATCCTCAGAATTCGTCAAATTCGCTGTGCTGTACTTGTAACCGAAAGAAAAGATCGGGTAAAACTATCTTTCCGTTCAAAAGGAAATTTCTCTGTACAGGATATCTGTACAAAATATTTTAATGGCGGAGGTCATTTTAATGCATCGGGCGGACAGAGCAAGGTAAACTTGAGTGAGACAATGAAAACATTGAAGGAGTTGCTGATGACTGAATATAAAATGGCGTTGTCGGAATAGTACTTGGTAGAGGGTAGAATCGGAGTTCCACACAGTGAAAGTACTTGGTACTGTTTACAGTAATTATTTAACAGGTATAAGGACTGGAATATAGTGCTCCTTCAGGGACACTATCCCTTTGACACTACCCATTTAAGTTTGTAACTTAAAAAACACTTGATTTCTCAATAAACACAGGATAATCTTAGCATCCCGACTTTTCGGGATTGCGTAAAAAATCTTGCTGTTCTTTGCGGTAAATTTTAGATCAGTTACTAACCGCAAGCTAAAGCCATTCTTTAGCTATTTGTTACTTGATTTTCCTGTTCCCTGTCCACTGTTCCCTGGTTATTGCTTCTATTATAAGTTACAGAATTTGAAATTATGATTAAAAATTGCTCTTTATATATACTTTTCAGCTTTTTGCTTTTTTCCTGCAACTCTGATAATTCCGGATGGAAGAAGCCTTCGGGTGCAAAATTTGAATACAAGGTTATTGAAACCGCAGAAAGCAAAAAAGAAGCTTCCACACTGGATTATGGGGATGAAATCATGTTACATTTTACATTAACAAAAGAAGATGGGACAATGATTGAAAATTCCTACAGCAAAAATGCACCTGTGAGAATTATTTTGCCGACCCAAATGCACCGCAATGCCTTCGAAGAGGTATTGACTTTCGCAAAGCCGGGTGATAGCATTATTGCACGAATCCGATATTTAGACGCTCATAAAGAGTTGGCAAATTATAAGTCACATTTTTCCGGAAAAAAT
>JBIKQC010000185.1:0-8234 GCA_044349855.1 Saprospira sp. | reverse complement strand
TCAATGTAAACGACTCTGTTACCAAATCAAAATTTGACAACAAATACGGTTGTAAAGAATCTGCAGTTGATGCTATCCGTCGTGCCACCGATATCATGATGGCCGGTAAAGTAGCCCTTGTTGCCGGTTATGGCGATGTTGGAAAAGGTACTGCTGCTTCTCTGCGTGGTGCAGGCTGCCGCGTTATAATTACCGAAATCGACCCAATCTGCGCTCTTCAGGCTGCAATGGATGGTTTTGAAGTTAAAAAATTGTCAAATGCTATTCCACGTGCCGACATCATCGTTACTGCTACCGGTAACTGCGATATCATCTCAGGTGAGCATTTCAAAATGATGAGAGACAAAACTATCGTTTGTAATATCGGTCACTTCGATAATGAAATCGATATGACTTGGTTGAACAAAAACTACGGTAATACAAAAGACACCATTAAACCACAGGTGGATATGTACACTGTTGATGGTAAAGATATCATCATCCTTGCCGAAGGCCGTTTGGTAAATTTAGGCTGTGCTACAGGTCACCCATCCTTCGTAATGTCAAACTCTTTCACCAACCAAACTTTGGCTCAGCTTGAATTGTGGAACAACCGCAACACAGGTAAATATAAAAACGAAGTTTATATGTTGCCAAAACACCTCGATGAAGAAGTTGCACGTTTGCACCTTGCTAAAATCGGCGTAGAATTGGAAGAATTGACCACCAAGCAAGCCGAATATATCGGTGTTGAAAAACAGGGGCCATTTAAACCTGAATACTACCGTTACTAGGATTTTGACCTTTGGTCAATTCCGACAAATACTAAAAGCCGACTCCAAAAGGGTCGGCTTTTTTGACTCTAAAATTAGAAATCTTCTAATTTTATGACAATTTTACTGTCAACAGCAAATATCAGTTGTTTGTTTTGTGATTTAACAAATTTTTATTGCGCAAATTTTACTATTTTTAGCTTCTTAGTATTATCTTTCCATTTGCAATATCAATTTGACAGCTCTGTTTGCAATATTAAAATAAAGAGCAACGAAAAATAATAACTGTTTTGTTATGAATCACGATTCTCTCAGCGTTTTCGATATGTTCAAAGTGGGCGTAGGCCCTTCAAGTTCCCATACTTTGGGTCCATGGAATGCCATGCTGCATTTTTTGGGCAATAAAATCGGAAAAGGACAAATTTCACAAATTACAAGTCTTCACATTGAGCTCTATGGCTCATTGGCCAAAACCGGTATTGGTCATGGAACAGATATTGCAGTAATGATGGGCCTTTTAGGCGAATTTCCTCATGTTACCGATACAGATCTAATAGGAGCTAAGATTCAGAATATCAAAGCTACCAAACAGTTGAAACTTTATGGAATGCATAAAATTCCATTTATTTATGAAGAAAATATACTGTTCAAGCCCGTGAATCTGCCCTATCATCCCAATGCGATGGTGATAACTGCCAATATTGGCAAAGACTGTATTTGCGAGACCTATTATTCTGTAGGCGGCGGATTTATAGAATGGGAATCGGAAATCAAAGAACCTTCGATCAATGATGATCAGAATATGGCTGCCGTTATCACGGAATATTCAGTGAGCAAGGCCAAAGATATAATTCGCTATTGCGAATCAATGGACTACGCTTCCATCAGCGATTTTGTTATCAACCGCGAGAAGCAGTGGCGTACTCCGGAGGCTACTCTGGATCGTGCCCGAAGCATTTGGGAGGTCATGAAAGATTGCATATTTAAAGGATGTCACACCGATGGTATTCTGCCCGGTGGGTTGGATGTACACCGCCGCGCAAAGAAAATTGTTCATAAACTCATGGAAGAGGTGAGTTATGACGATGCCGACAGTTGGGTTGACGCCATTAAAAGCAAAGCTCATCCGCATCCTGATATTTTTAAGTGGGTGAGCGCCTTTGCCCTAGCCGTGAATGAACAGAATGCGGCCTTTGGCCGTGTGGTGACTGCCCCCACCAACGGAGCAGCCGGCGTTATCCCGGCAGTACTGATGTACTATGTCTGTTTTTCGGAAAAATACAAGGAAGAGAATATCGCCCGTTTCCTGCTCACTGCCGGACAGGTTGGCATTTTGTTTAAAATAAATGCAACCATTTCAGCTGCTATGGGCGGTTGTCAGGCAGAAATAGGGGTTTCCTCTGCTATGGCTGCCGCAGCCCTCACAGAATGCATTGGGGGGACTTTCCGCCAGGCCTTGGTAGCAGCCGAAATTGCTATGGAGCATCACCTGGGCATGACCTGCGATCCTGTAGGCGGCCTTGTGCAAATTCCTTGTATAGAGCGCAATTCTATGGGTGCAATCAAAGCCATCAATGCAGCTTATCTTGCCATGGAAACAGAGCCCGGCAACGCAAAAGTGGATCTGGATGAGGTAATTTTGGCCATGTGGGAAACGGCATTGGACATGAATCATAAATACAAGGAAACCGCCGAAGGCGGTTTGGCACTGCAGATACCTATAGGTTTGAGCGAATGTTAGTTTTATTAGTAAAGCCGATGACAATCTTTAAAGCCCGAGCATGCTCGGGCTTTATTAATCTGATTGTGTGATTATAATCACAAAAAATCTTGGTTCTGTATAGTAGCTTTGCAATGCTACCAACATTTACTCATCTGCAAACAAATTAAAATACTTTGAACAGACATTTTTTACTGCTTTTCCTGGTTGTTTCCGTATTCACAGCCTGTGCACAACCGCAATCCCAAAATGCAGCTCCTCAGAGCAACATTGCACTTCAACCTGAAAATTTTAGCTTGGATATCACCCAACTTCAAAATTTCAGCACAGCACCCGGACTGCAATCCTTTGCTTTTGCACAGCATGACGGGAAATGGCTCTTCTTGGGCGGAAGAACTGATGGATTGCATCAGCGGCAGCCCTTCGCTTCTTTTTTGGCTGCAGATAATAATACCAATATTTTTGTTGTAGACCCCGTTAATAAACAGGTTTGGAGCAGCCCACTGAGCAGTTTGGGAACAACTTATCAGGAACAGCTCCAATCGACAAATATCAATTTCAAACAGGTAGATACTATCCTTTATTTGGTAGGCGGATATGGTTACAGCGCCACAGCTGCCGATCATATCACTTATCCTTATTTGACTGCGGTTAATGTTCCAATGACAATTAATGCGATTGTCAATGGCGGAAATATCTCAAGCGGATTCCGTCAGGTACAGGATACTGCTTTTCAGGTTACAGGCGGTCAATTGGATTATCTCGATGGAACTTTTTATCTGGTCGGAGGGCAAAAATTTATTGGCCGTTACAACCCGCAGGGTCCTACTCATGGCCCCGGTTTTTTTCAACGTTATACAGAAGCAATCCGCAAATTTCAGGTTACAGATAACGGCAGCACACTAACATTTAATAATTATCAGGAAATCCGCGACAGCGCAAATCTGCACCGCCGCGATTACAACATGGCCCCTCAGTTTTTTAGTGATGGTACAAAAGGATTTACTGTTTTTTCAGGCGTGTTTCAGCATACGGCAAATTTACCATGGCACAATACAGTTGATGTTCGCCCCGCGGGCTATACTGTCAGAAATACATTTGAGCAGCTGTTGAGTCAGTACCATTCTGCTAAACTGCCTGTTTACGATTCGTTGGGTAATGCCATGCATACTTTGTTCTTTGGTGGGATTTCCCGCTATTACTTTAACAGCAGTGGGGTTCTGATGGATGATCAGAATGCACCTTTTGTTAAGACCATCAGTAAAATTACCCGTTTTTCCAATGATAGCATGGTGGAATACTCACTTGCGCAGCAGATGCCCGGATTTTTAGGCTCTGGTGCCGAATTTATTCCATTGAGATCTGCACCATATTATGACGAAGAAATTTTGAACATCAATGCCCTGCCTTTCGGCAGAACCTTAGTCGGACACATTTATGGCGGCATTGAATCTTCTGCCGAGAATATTTTCTTTGTGAATGATGGGACGCAGAGCTGGGCGAGCAATGCTATTTTTGAAGTCTATATTCAAAAAGACTCAACTACTGCTGTTAGACAGGAGGCCTTGGATGGGGAGAATGTATTGGAATTAAAATCATTTCCAAATCCGACTGTTGATGTCCTGAATATTGAGTACAAAGTACCCTATTATGCTAAACACCGATTATTTATTACAGATTCAATGGGCAGAACTGTAAATACTGTGTTGGATTGGACCAAGGCAAAAGGCAGTTTCGGTAAACAGATCTCTGTCAAAAACCTGCCAAATGGTTTGTATTTCATTACTTTAGAAACAGAAGGTTTTAGAAGAACTGAGAAATTTGTAGTAGGTCAATAAGCTTTTTTCAGATATATCTAATTTAATAAAAAATGCCGGGGTTTAAGCTCCGGCATTTATTTTGAACAATCAAAACCCCAACTGTTCAGCCTTTTGCGCCAATGTATCAAAGTGTCTTCATTCGAACAGCCCTCTACAGTTACTTTTTTCAATTTTTTCAGCTTTTTTAATGAAGCAGAAATTTCAAGTAATGGAGTTCCGTTCAGGTATAGCTCCTCCAGATTTTCCAATTCAAAAATAACGGAAGGCAGCTTCTGCATCAGTTTCAGATTTTCGAGCTTCAGGACCCTTAAATTTGTCAGAGAATTTAGCTGCTCCGGCAGGGTCTCCAATCCGGAACGGCTGATACTCAGTATCTCCAAGCGCTTTAATTCCGATATTTTCGCGGGCAATTCAACAATACCTTCAATCTGCAGCTTTTTTAATCCCTTGAGTTGGAAGATCTGTTCCGGGAAGTCTATAGTTTTTTTAAAATTGACACTAAGTATTTCCAAGTCCTGAAGCTTGGTGATATTTTCCGGAAAGAATTGGGTTGTTTGACAACTCAGGGAAAGTTCTTTCAGGGAAGTAATATTTCCAATGAAATCGGGCAAACGCATAAACAGATTATTGCTCAGGTTCAGCTTTTGGAGCATTTTCAAATTAATAAAATCAGCAGGAAGGGAGCGAAGTTTATTGGCGGAAAGGTTCAAATGTCTCAGATTCGTAAATTTTAACAATAAAGCAGGAAATTCAGATAAATTATTGTCGCTGATATTTAAATCTTTCACCAGATAAGAAAGTGAGGAAAGCCCCTCCGGCAGTTCATCCAGATCCAATCCCTGCAGCTCAATTCCTTTTTCCGACAATTCACTGTAAAGTAGCGGCAGGTTATAAATTTTATTTTTTTTCTTTTCGTAAAATTCGGCAACAGCCTGTAAATTGCGGTAAAAAACGTCGATATCGAAGCCTGCACTGCGCCCGTTGTTCAAGGCCCGGGCAATGTTTGCCGGCTCACCGGTAAAAATCAGCGATTTCAGCGTCTCTAAATTTTCTTTTTGTAACATAATTGCAGCGGCATTTAGTATTTTTGTCAATATCTAAACCTACAAATAACAAATTGGACAATGAATTTAATCTGGCAATACAAGTATTTTAATGACCTAAGCCTGCGGGAGCTTTACGAAATTGGCCGACTCAGACAGGAGGTTTTTGTTTTGGAGCAAAATTGTCCTTATGTCGATTTTGACGGCAAAGACTACTATTGCTGGCACCTGATGGGCCTTGATGAACATGGTAATCTACAGGCTTATGCACGGATTGTTCCGGAAGGCATTTCCTATCCGAAGGATATTTCTATAGGTCGTGTAGTAAATTCTCAGGCAGTGCGCGGAACGGGAGCCGGCAAAACATTGATGCTGGAATCCATTGCTGTATGTGAAATTTTATGGGGCAAAAAGCCCATCCGCATTTCAGCACAGACATATTTGCTCCGTTTTTATGAATCACTCGGCTTTGTATCTACCGGCAAAGAATATTTGGAAGATGACATCCCGCATACCGAAATGCTGAGAAACTGATAATTACGCATTATCACATCATCCCAACCTGTTTTGTCACTTGTGACAAGATCACATCATCAATTATCATATCACCATATCAACACATTACCACAATTTGTATCGTCACTTGTGACAAGATTATCACATCAATTCGTTCTTGCATTTTTCAAACAGCAGTGTTTGTATTTCTTTCCGCTGCCGCAGGGACAGGATGCATTGCGATCAATCTTATTTCCGGTATAATTTATCAGATTTTTGACGGCATAACTGAAATGAGTTTTTGTATCCTGTTTAAAAACCAGCTTCATCAGTTCATATAGTTCCGGTTTTTCCTTTTTCATCGCATGCGGATGTTCGAAAAAATATTCGGTGGCAACGGCAAAAAATTCGATTTGATTCGTGGCACCATAAGGGTTCATTTTTGATTCCCCTTTATTGATGCGTTTCATTTCTTTTTGCATAATTGCCAGCCAGGGCCCTAAATGCGCATGATCCAAAAATTGTTTAGGAATTCCATCATAGGAACCGTCGGAAGAATCGATCAGGTGTGCAAATTCGTGAATACCTACATTTCCTTTGTCATTTGTGTTCTCAAAACCCCCAATCAGGGCCGGTTTTGACAAAATCATTATTCCGCTCATTATACCGGTACCTACCATTCCTGTTACATTCCGGTCGGGTCCTTCTGTGCGGAAATCTCTAGAAAAAGGTCCCGGGTAAATAAGAATTTCCCCCAGATTTTCATATTCCCATTCCGGAAAGCTGAACACAGGAATTTCAGCGCTTGCAGCAGCCAATACCAAGGTAGTGTCATCTACTTCTGTTTTGATGCCCGTTACCCTTGTTTCATGCAGGAAAATCTGTATTTCAGTTTCAAAACGATCTTTCTCCACCGGAGTAAGAACTCTGTAAAATGCTACATATTTTTCCAGTATTTGGCGCCATTCTTCGGGAAAAGGCGTTGTTTTCATTGCCTCGCGTTCCCTTATTTTTTTGGTGAAAATGCTAAAAATACTGTAACTAGTTACCAATCCGCCTGCTGCCAAAATATAAAAAATATTTGCGGCAGTAAACAGCAGTTTCGAGATAACTAGCAGATAAATACAATAGATAAATACAGTTGCTGTAAGCGCCAGGATGAAATTTTCCCTTTTTTTTCTTTCGGATAAATGCATGCAAGATTTGAGATTTAAAATGAGAGATTTAAGAATATTAATCCAACAACAAGTTTTAAACGGCTAAATAAAAGTAAGTAAACTAGATTTCTCTTTTACGTAAAATTTAGTACTCTTTGCAGTTAAAAAATTATTTGGCCTAATTGCAGAATTTTCTACGCAATTTAACATTCTCAAGCTATTTAGCCTTACTAAATTCTAAAGAAGCTCCGTTCATGTCGCCTAGTTTACCTTTAGATATTCTTCTAGTTCTGTCGCATTATTATAATCTGCTATAGCACCACGTTGATGACCCTGTTCACTGATTTACATCCCCTCCATCAACTTATTCCATTCCGCAAACGGAAATTTGCCCTTTTCGTCTCCTTTGCTATGGGCGGCATTGCGCAGCGAATAACAGTTGTAAATCTTGCTTTCGAAGACCCATACCAGTTTTGCGTCTTTTTTCCAATGATATTCCTCTTCTTCCTGATAAAAAACTGCAATCGGCTTGGCTTCCTCTTTGCTGAATCCTCCAATTCTCAAAACATTGAAGCTATCAAAAACTTTTTGGGCAAAGTCTTCGGCCTTATCAGCATCATCGAAACCTACAAAGTCATGCAGCAGCAGCAGTGCTAAGTCATTACCTGACCATGGACTGTCCGGCTGATTTTTCCAGAAGGTACAAAGTTTTTCCAATTCCTCCTCTCGCAGACAGTAAGGATGCCATGCGTCCAGGTCCCACCATCCCATAAGATGCAGCTGATCGTTTTTCTTATCTTTCAGGTGCAGATATTTTCCGCTGCCTTCGGGCCGGGGAATATATTCTAACTGAATGGTATAGTCAGGGCCGCAGTCAAATTCGAAAAATACAATGCTGTAATCATCCTGAAAGGCCTGACCGTCGTGTTTATACTGATTTTTGGCAGTTTCTATTCTAAAATCTTCTGCAAGTTTTTCCAATTGCAATTGTACGGTATCGCCTTCAATATCTTCTCTTTCCAAAAATACAAAAAGATTCCAAAAGGAGAGCTGTTTAAATGTATCGTTCATTTTTAGATGATTACAATTTAGTGTAAATTTATATCGGTTGTTTTAATATGCCAATCAATTCCAATAAAAATCTTTGATTATCAGGCAGTTTTGTTGATTTAGGCCCTTTAAAATTATATTGAAATTTTTCATTACTATTATGAACCCAAAAGGACAATCTCAGTTATAGTGCTTTC
>JBIKQC010000186.1:0-8234 GCA_044349855.1 Saprospira sp. | reverse complement strand
CGCTGATCCATTGGCTGAACCCGCACAGGCAACAGCAACGGAATTTAAGGTTGCGGTAATTGCAGAAGGTTCAGTTACAGTTACGGACCTAATAGTAGGACAACCCAATGCATCTGTAACAGTTACAGTATAGACACCGGCTGCAAGTCCACTGATGTCCTGAGTTGTTGCCCCATTGCTCCACTGATAAGTAAGTGTGGGCGTTACGTTCGCATTACATGCATTTGGTGAACCATTTGCTTGAGTACCCCAAGCTCCGCCTGCACCATCAGGATTTCTGATAATTGAAGTATTTGGAGCAACACCACCAGCCTGAGTCTGAAATGAAGCGGATGTCGGAATAGTAACAGAACTTACACAACCTGAAGCAGCAATGGTACTAACGGTACCGCCTGGAAGATTTCCTGCCGTAGGCGTGCCATAAAGAAGGCCGTCAATAAAAGTACCGCTATTGTTATGCAGTGAGACATATTCTCCGCCATCAGTTAAAATCAGCAATGCAGAACCGCCAGTTCCTTCAGTGAAACAGCCGCAATTTTCGGCATCCAAATCAAAGAAATTTGCGCCCCAAACAATATTATTTCCTATAGTAAATATTCCATCAGCAGGAATTACTGTTCCCGCAGGAATTGTCAATGTCCAGTCACCATCGGTAAGTACAAAACAGCCAATGTTAGTACCTGGAGGGCCTATTAATTCTATATATTCTCCTGTATTTGGATCAACACCGTTAGAAAAGGTAGGTCGGTACATGACTTCATTGATCACAACTGTTGGAGAGCTGCAGGTAATCTGTGGTGATACTGCTGTAATAAATGCCGCACCGTTATTTCCACCATTGCAGGAAATATTTATGACACTGTCTACAGTAACAGTAGAAGATGAGTTTGAACTTACATTCACAGAACTGATTGTACTGCAAAAAGCAGCATCATTAACGGTAACTGTATATGTTCCAGCACTAAGTCCACTGATATCCTGGCTTGTTGCACCATTGCTCCAGGAATAGGTGAATGGTGCTGTACCTGTGTTGACTGTAAGATTTATGGAGCCGTTACTTGAAGCACAGCTACTGCTTACTGTTGAAGTGCTAATGCTGATACTTCCTGTTGCCGTAACATTTGCAGTAGCCGTTCCCGTACAGTTGTTGGCATCTGATACAGTAACACTATACAAACCCGAAGCTAATCCGTTAATATCCTGACTAGTTGCGGCGTTGTTCCAAATGTATGAGAATGCACCTGTACCGCCGGAAACAGTCAAATCAACAGATCCATTGTTCTGTCCGCAGGAAGCTGGCACAGCAACTGCTGTAGAACTGACCGCCGAAGGTGCAGTGATTGTTACTGTCTGTGTTCCTGAACATGCTGACCCGCCGGTGCCCGGACTTGTGATAACAATATTATCCAAAGCTATAGACGGGTCTGTTCCGTTATTATCGTTATCATTTGTCCAGTTAAAGCCTATTCTAACGTTTGGATTATTGTTGCAGGAAGCAGGTAGAACAACAATAAGGTTAGTCCATTGTCCCTGTCCGCTGCCGCAAATCACTGATTTGAGGCTTGGATTTAATACTACCCATCCGCTGCCATCATTATAAAGCAGAGAAGCATTATCGAGTAATCCATCACCGTTAGCGATGAAATTAAAACTCAAAGTAATACCTGTATAACCAACTGTAGAAAAGGCTGGAGATTCAGCTCTTCTATTTGTCTGTTGTGTTGCATTGTAAACTGCTCCTGTAATAAAAGTACCACAGAACAAGCTGGTACAAGTTACATGTAAGGTATTGTTACCATTATTTGCAACTCCGCAACCTGGAGGCAAAACCCCACCTTCCTGTGCATTTACTGTCCAAGTTTGAGGAGTAGCACTATTGATTCCCGTGGCAACATTCAAGGTCCAACCATGTGTACCTGAAAAATTTTGCTGATACATTGTGTCTACTGTTGGTCCGCTGGAACCGCTGCTGACTGTAACAGGGTAATTACCGGCAGCCAAACCAGATATTGATGCTGTAGTTGCCCCATTAATCCATGTATAAGTATATGACCCGGAACCGCCACTGACATTGACCGCAGCAATACCATTTGTCAATCCGTTGCAGGAAATACTTGTTGGATTGGGACTAATTGAAAGTCCGGGTGCAGAAGTTACAGTAGCCGCAAAAGTGCCTGTACATCCATTGGCATCAGTCATAGTAACCGAGTAGGAACCTGCGACCAAAGTTCCTATATCTTCAGAGATGGAACCATTGCTCCATGTATAGGTATAAGGCGTTTGCCCTCCCGCAGGGGAGAGATTTATCGAGCCGTTATTTGTACTTCCGCAGCTGACATTGCTCACAACTGCAGTCGCATTGATTGTGGGACAGGTTACCGTACAGATTCCTGGAACTACAGAAACATCATCTATAAAATAATAAGCGTATGAGTGAATTGATCCGCAGTTATTGTCTGTACGGGGCGTACCGGCATCGTTTCTGAAATTACCGATAACAAAATGCGTTTCGCCACCTGTAGCTGTGTAAGTCCATTGCAGTCGAACCCAGTTAGTGGTATCGACAAGTGCAGAACCGGTATATTGCAATTGCGGTGTCACAGGGGCAGGTGAGCCAGCTGTGCAAAAATTATGCTGATATAAGCCGTTGGAAAAATAAACACCAATAGAACTTACACCCCATTTTGCCTGATTGGCCAAACTGATATAAAAGCTTACACAGTAGGTTTGTCCGGCAACTAGAGGAGCTGAAAACTGACCCTCCATATATTCACGATAATTATCGCTAAAAAAAGGCGTACAACCGGTAAGCGCTACACCTTCATATAAAATGATACCCGCATGGTTTGAACCTGTTCTTGAAGCCTGATAGCCGATAAGCATACTTGGACTGTTAACACCGCCAATACCAGGCGCGCAACCGGCAATAAGATCAGGAGATGAACAGGAATCGGCACCTGAATTGACATCGTTCCAATTTGTAGCCCTAAGAAATTCTCCTGGACCAATAGGACAGCCAGCAATTGTTTCAAAACTTGGATTTAATACCAAATTCTGCGCAAATACCTGACAGCATGAACTGACCAGCAATACCGTCAGAGTGATTAATTTAAGATTTTTCATATTTGTGTATTTATACCGCAATAGTAAGTACATCTTTAGAATTTTCCAAATATCGAATATTAGCTATATATTAAGCTTATTAATGCCAAATTTTTTTTTGAGATTTTTGATCTTAGGAGACAACAAATTAAGATAAGAAAGACAGTAAATTTACAAAAAAATACTGCATTTTGTTTTTAAAATTGAAACTATTATATCTCAAGCTATATAATTATATAAATAATTACCTTAAAACCATTTAATTAGAACGGCTAAATATGATAATTTAAATATGTTACAGAAGGCGTAAAAATATCAAAAACTTAAAAACTTAGCTTCCGGAATTAATAATTTCTTCAATTTTAGCGATAATTATTTCTGAATTCTCAGGCATGTTAACCCAAATCATATCCTTTTCTTTTTTAAACCAGGTCATTTGTCTTTTGGAATAATGCCTAGAGTTTTGTTTTATCATTTCTACGGCCTCTTCTCTGCGAAGTTTCCCTTCAAAATAACTGAACAATTCCTGATAACCGACTGTCTGAAGAGCATTAAGTTGCATTTTTGGGTAAAGTAACCTCGCTTCCTCCTCAAGGCCTTGACTCATCATCAAATCAACACGCCTATTAATACGTTCATATAGTTGTTCCCGACCCCAATTCAAACCAATTTTAATGACCATGAATGGCCTTTCCGCTTTTTCCTGACCGTGAAAAGAGCTGAAAGATTTTCCGCTCGCTCTGCAAACTTCCAAGGCCCTTATCAGTCTATGGGGATTTTGCAAGTCGACCTTTTCGTAATAATGAGGATCTTTCTCTTTTAATTCCTTTTGTAAAATTTCAATTCCCTGTTTATTAAATAATTCCTGCAGTTCAGTTCTGATTTCAATCGGCACTTCAGGAAAAACATCTACACCTTCGCAGACTACGCGCATAAAAAGTCCTGAACCGCCGACCATTACTGCTATTTTTTTTATTTTAAAATATTCCTGCAAAAAAGACAAGACTTCCTTTTCGTAATCACCTACCGAATATTCTTCTTCAATAGAGCGGGAATTTATAAAATGATGCTTGACAGCTGCCAACTCTTCTGCAGCTGCTTTAGCGGTACCAATATTCATTTCGCGATAAAACTGTCGGGCATCGCAGGAAATTATTTCCGCATCGAAATGTTTGGCAATTTCGATAGATAGTGCTGTTTTTCCACTGGCAGTAGGTCCTGCTATTACAATTAAAATAGGTTTGTTACTGTTCATATCTCTCTCAGGCCAATATTCCCGCACATACACGCAGCTGCTCAGATTTGACAACTTTTAAAAAGTTGTCAAATCTTGCGCGCGGGCGTGCATGAAGGCAGGGCTGTTATTATCTGACAATTTCATTCAGATGGTTTTCGAATAATTTTTGCCAATTTTTAAGCATAGTCTCTGCGTATTGTGAAGGGAAAATCTCCTTTTTTGAGAATTCAAATTCCGAATCAATGATTCTATTCAAGTCATACTTTCGTCGTGGCTTGCGCTGTATTGCAGAAAAGTCTTTTTTATGAATATCAAAAGGGGTATTTATCTCTGAATTGGAAGTCTGCAAAAAAAATGTTTCATACTTATTGTCTTCATATTCAAAAGCATGAATCATTGTTTCGTGTGCAAAATAAAGATTTGCACCAGGTCCTTCAATAAGAAGTTCTATTCCTACCAATCTATCATCTTTGCTATCGGGACGCATAGAACTGTTGTGTTCCAATTTTCTGTAGGTTTTCTTGTAAAATGCTTTTTTGGTTCTGTTGACCAAAAACTGTGTTGAGGAATCGGGATTTTTTATCTCGGTTAATATTCTGACGCCATTGTTTTCAGCCAGATTCAATTCCATTTCATCAAGGATCAATTCTTCTATTTCATTATATAAAGATTCCCGATACCAGACAGTCACAATATTGCAATCAAATTCATTTTTATCACATGCAGGAAGATATATATCCAATAAACGTTTAAGATCCCCGTTCTTTTTGGGGTTGAGATAAATACCAATACCGATTGCATCTGCATCGCGATCCAAAAGTCTGTAAAGATCAAGTTTTATATTAAAAAAATCTTTATCCCAAGCTTTCAGATTATCATAAAGTTTGGTATTGACACTATTCATTCCCATAGAGGCCATTGCCATTTGCATTTCTAATTGTTCAATGAGTGCTTTCTGATTTTCTACTTTTTCCTGCATTATTAAATAATTTGAGAAAGACATGCTACGCTCATTATCAGCCCAAAACGCTTCTTTCATTTCCTTCTGCTGACTTTTAAGAATATCAAGATCACTGAGCAGATGTACAAAAAACTGACCTTCAACCAATTTTGCCATGTTGTAGCGAAGTTCACTGGCATAATCCATATATTCATTCTGAGCCAACTCTTCCATAAGCAGTTCAAACTGCATAGGATCAGCACTGAGATCTATTTTAATTTCAATATCAACAAAATCCACTAAAATTTTCAAGTGTTCGTCTCTTCCGTATTCATTAAGTCTGTAAGCCAGCGGTATTATCAATTCCTCTCTGAGTGTACGTTGCAGTGCTCGTGCTCCGTAATGAGTGTCATAACCGAGTTCACAGAGATAATCGTGCAAATTCTCTGTAATTTCAATATCAAGTTTCCTTTGCTGAAGTCCTTCTCTATTTTTAAGCAACTGTATTTCCCGGTCAACAACTTTCCTCATCACAATTTTTGATAAAGGATGAAAAGCTATGATTTGATCTATTCTATTAAAAATCTCGGGGCGGAAATATTTTCTCACTTCATTTTCAAAGTGTTCCGATATTTCTGCAGTTGAAATCCCATCTGACCAGCCGACTGATCTTGTCTGCAGTTTTGAAGCTCCAATATTGGTTGTCATGATAATAATTGTGCTGCAAAAGTTCACCACTTTACCCTGACTGTCTGTCAAACGACCTTCTCCCAGCATTTGCAGCAAAAGGTCATTGAAGAGCGGATGTGCCTTTTCCAACTCATCGAATAGCAAAACACAGAACGGTTCGCGACGAACTGCAGACGTCAAAATTCCATCTGTAGAATAACCTTCACCCGTAAGTCTCGCAATAGCTGAAATGGAGGAATATTCCGACATATCAAAACGGATCATTCTTTCACGGCTGCCAAACATAAATTCTGCCAAAACCTTGGCCATTTCTGTTTTACCAACACCGGTAGGTCCGGCAAAAAGCATAGAAGCAATGGGTTTCCCCGGGCGCATTAGTGCAGTTTTAACGGAAACCAACACGTCACTGAGGATATTAACGGCATGATCCTGACCAAAAACATTTTTCTTAAAAAACTCCTGCAATGCAGTTATATCCAATAATTCATCGGGGTCGACCATAAAAACAGGCATACCTGTTTCCTCGCAAAAGGATTTAATCACCATGCTGCGGTCTACAATTACTAAATCGCCTTCAAGTTTGAAACGGGCTTCCGTATTCATCAAAATACTTTCCAGGAATCGAATTGGTTTTCCGGGAAAACCGGAATAAGGTGTATATCTCCGGTTTAGACGAATTGTCTCTTTGATGGCTTCCTCTTCAATTTTCAAATTTTTCTTACCTGAAAGGGAAATCACTTTATTCAGGACAATTTCCTCCAATTCATTTGCTTCAGGTTCTTCGATTCTGATTACTTGAAAATGATGCAGAAAATTAGGGCTTCTTGCTTCAATGATCGCGTATTCTTCATCTGTACATTCCGAAACAAAACTTAGCTCCCCTTTTGCGATAAAATCGCGCAGATACTCGGCCATACTGACGCTATTACCTTCGTATTGCCCAACTTCAAAGAGTTCCAACAAATTTTTGACGTATAGAATATCTCCCCTTTCCATCAATTCTTTGCAGATCATTGATAGATTTTCCTGCCATCCGATGTCATTAGTCAGCTCTTTAATAAGCATTGCTGCGGTTGTACCCCAAAAGAAAGGGAAATTTTTCTTATGCTGACTGCGAAAAATAAATTCATAAAGCAATGCAGATTTGCCGACTCCGGATTTTCCTACCAGCAAAATATTTTTGTTATATCTATTGCTGAATGCATCAGTAAGCAATTTCAGGTATTTATCAAATCCAAATAGCACTTTTCCGAAAACAGTCAGTTTTTTCGCAGCAGAATCAAGTAATAGATGCTTTTTTTGTTCATTCAGCTTATCTATTTCAGATAATGTGTATGCTTCCAAATCTGATTTATGATAACTGAGGTCAAAATCTTTGTACCAAAGTGTAGGAATAATACTTTGGACATAATCGAAACGTCGGTTACGGACAAAATCCAGCATCACCAGCTCTTTTACAGCATTTTCAATATTATCTTCAGATTCGGTGAATGTTTCTATTCCATAAGTAGGCAATATACACCAAAATCCTTTGTCCGAACGGTGAAGGATATATTGAATTCTTAATTTAAAAGGCTTAAAATCAGTTCTTTTTTTGAAAGATTCCGATTTAACATTCATCACTAGTGATCGTATCTCAAAGTCATTGGGTAGTATATAATTCGCCAATTTTTGAAATAAACCTTTGTCCATGACAGACTTTTGAAAGGATTTACCAAAATGTTCGGCCAATGCCCGGGCAGCAACACCCATTTGAGTAGCATTTGTATCCATAAGGGGGATACAGACCGTATTTTTCCCTGAATCTGTAAGATTAACTTCTACTACCGGAATTTCGAGTTGTATATTGAACATGAATAGTTTATAATTTTACGCTAAAAGATAACAGAAATTCAGAAAAAACAACTGCTTATTATTTTCCAATTTTTTATATAACTTTGTGGGATAAAGCTACAAATTTTAGCTAATTTTTTAACAAGCTGAGGCTTCATTTATAATATATGTGAATCAAGGGTTGGATTTTATAAAACTAATATATTCTCAAAACCTTGTTAAACAATCAGAAAGGTCACCCCTAAGGGGCTTTTTTTCATCTTATTCAATTATAGCTAAGAACATTTGACTCCTACGGAGCCATTTTTCGCTCCAGAGGAGCGACCTGTTCTTAGGTATTAAGATGTAAACAAAATTTTTAAGCCCCGTAGGGGTGACCTGTTAAAACTGCGCATTGTTTGTATAAATACAATATTGCCGAATTATTATGGC
>JBIKQC010000001.1:0-30162 GCA_044349855.1 Saprospira sp. | reverse complement strand
AAAAAAAGCAAGACAAAATGATTCTTGCCCTTCTCAAAATAGGAAAACTCAGTATGGAAGATATAGCCGAAGCGGCAGAAGTGTCCTTGGACTATATCAAGAAAATAGCTGAGGAACTTAATAAAAAAACAGAAGAAATAAGCACTGATATACAGAAAACCATTGGAAAGAAAACTGACTTTCTAAGTATATTATGCCACCGCACCTTACACTACTCAAAATAATATCCCCTAATTTTCAACAAGATAATGCTCTTTTTCTTCTCCCAGAACAAAAAGAAGAGAACCGGCTGCATGTTTTTCGGTAAGTTGAATAAAACCTTCCGGAACATTGATGCAACCGTAGGAATTGTTGTATATGTTATTATTAATATTCCTAAGTATGTTTTCTCGATAGGATTTAGGCACAGAAATTTGATTGAAATTGCTCTTAATTGATTGAATCATTAAGTTCATAGTTTTGATTCTGTATTCACTTTTGTATAAGCCGTGAATGGCTAATGCAAGATTCTTATTGGCACTATTTCTTACATTGTAAGTATTGTTTCCGCTGCCGACAAAATGACTATTATGAACCACGCTAGGTATAACATATAGGCCCTTTGGAAAGAAACAGCCGCCTTTTTGATGTATTTGATTATAGACAAGTCTGTGGGAGTAATTGCGATTTTTTTCTGTACTGTCAACAAATTTATCTAGTTTTTTGTCCCATTTAAATCCAATATCTGCAGCGTGTTCGCTCCATTTTTTGAATGCCTCTGTTACCATAGACTTTTCTCTGCTTTGATGGGCAAATCCATCAATTGTTGGAGATTTTGCTACAAAATTTCCTTTTTTGTCAAAAAAGAAGATCAAATTTTCACGAGTATCCACAATAAAAAATGATTTTCCGTTATATTTTTTTGTTGATAGGTTTAACATATACTGATTTAAAATTCTATCAGGAACTCCAAGCTTTGAGAGTGAATCTTTGCTTGGTTTAATCCTTTCATTTCTTGCTAATTTTTGAAAAATATTAATGGTTTGAAAATCTTTAACGTAGACCAACATTAAAACTGTGGCTGATAAAAAAATTAGAACTGCAACTAAATATTTCATAGAGAAGGCTTTATTGTTATCAATAAAAGTTAGATTCTTATTTATGAATCTGAATTTTTTGTAATTTTTATTGGCCTTACATTTACGCACATATTTTAAAAATATTGTTTATTCATACTAATTATTTCATTAGAAATTTAAATGTTTCATTGCGTGCTGATTCTACCTAATTTTATACACCTATTGCCTATGCATCTTTCTGATAGATTGCAGTTTGCTGAAAAGATCGCCAAATCCTAACCTAGCCCATCGGTCCCGAAACCCTCAACCCATTAAGCGTATCTATCAGCATGACCTTGCCAAGATAACTTTTTCCGTTTTTGGTATAGAGCAGGAAGTAAAATAATTTTGCTTCACCGAAAGCTTTTGACCTTAACCATAAAATCTTTTTAACCTGATCAAATGTTTTAAAAGCATAAAAATTGAGCAGTTTTTGTTTTTTCAGCAGCTCATCTTCTTCCATTTGCGAAAGGGCAAAACTTTCTCTGACATAGAAATTTTGAATTTCTAAAGAATCTCTATCCTTTGGATCGCCCAATTGATTGAACATGAAGGTATCTGTAAGGTACATCCTCATCTGAAATTCATATTGTTCTTTGTCAAGAATTGCACTGAGTTTGGTTCTATTGTTTTCAATGATTGCCTGGCTGAATTTATCGAGCAGTTCAATTTCCTCAGGAGCGGATTTTTTTCTTAATTTCTGATTGGCTTTTTTTGCAGCAGCTTCAGTCTGTGCATTTACGCTTAAGGTAATCAACAGGAAAAATATTATTAATCTCATCTTTAGCAATCAATTTAAGTTAAATTATTCTAAGTAAAATAGAAATATTTCTAAATTGCAAACTTAATAAATAAGCCTGACGTTTTTAGTTAACAAAAATAAACCAATGAAATACTTATACATAACTATCTTTTTTCTGAGCTCACTTGCAGCCTTTGCACAAAAACCGGAAATTGTAAAAGGCAGCATTTTGGTCCGAGTGACCGATGATGCGGCACTTTTGAAGCTCATTGATGAATCGGGAAAACTCGACGGAAAAATAACCAGATTACAGCCTGTAAAGATACTGTCACAAAGCATTGGCATATGGCAGTTAGAATTTGACTACAACAATCACAGTCATGAGCGAATGCTTGAGCATATTCAACAGCATCCGGCCTGTCAGGCAGCGCAATTGAATAGGGTTTTAAAAAACAGGGCTACTCTTCCCAATGATCCCAATTTTGGACAACAGTGGCAATATATCAATACCGGTGCTTCAGGCGGAGTTGCAGATGCCGATATAGATGCAGATCTTGCTTGGGACATAAGCACAGGCGGAGTTACAGCATTAGGCGATACTATTGTAGCCTGCATAATCGACGATGGATTAGATCTCATACATCAGGATATGCAGGCTAACCGTTGGTACAATTGGGATGAAATTCCCGGAAACGGACTTGATGATGACGGCAATGGTTTCGTCGACGATTTTCGCGGATGGGATGCCTACGACAATGACGATGATATCAGCGGCGGCAATTTTGGAGGTCAGCACGGAACACCCGTTGCCGGAATTGTTGGTGCCAAAGGCAATAACAGTATCGGAGTGAGCGGCGTTAATTGGGATGTAAAACTGATGATTGTTGTGGGCGGCGGAAACGAAGCGGATGCTATTGCAGCATACAATTATCCTTTGGTTATGCGCAGATTATACAATCAGACCAACGGTCAGCTCGGGGCTTTTGTTGTTGCTACCAATGCTTCCTGGGGTATTGACGGTGCTCTGGCCTCTACTGCTCCGCTTTGGTGTGCTATTTATGACAGTTTAGGCGCAGTTGGTATACTGAATGCAGGTGCTACCACCAATTCCAATACAAATGTAGATGTACAGGGCGATTTGCCTACACATTGTCCCAGCGATTATCTGGTTGCTGTAACCAATACAAACCGTTCCGATCTCAAACAGACCCAGGCCGGTTACGGTACAGTTTCCATCGACCTCGGTGCTCCGGGCGAAAGTGTTTATACTGTTGCAAAACCCAATACTTATGCTGCCTTTGGCGGAACCTCGGGTGCAACACCTCATGTTTGCGGAACAATTGCGCTGATGTATTCTGTTCCCTGTCCACGTTTGGCATTTATGGCGAGAATCGACCCTGCCGGTACTGCCCTGCTCATGAAAAGTTTTATTTTACAGGGAGTGGACACGTTGCCCGGCCTGCAGAATATTACCGTTTCCGGCGGCCGCCTCAATGCTTTCAACAGCCTGCAGTTAGCTATGCAATCGGGCTGTGTGCTCAATGGCTGTTATCAGCCTTTCGGATTGGCAATTTCCGACCTGACAGACAGCAGCAGTACCTTTTCATGGACCGGAGTGCCGGATGCAACTATGGGCTATCAGATACAGTATAGAGTAGTAGGGGATAGCAACTGGAATAGTCTCTCTGCCATTGATACTTTTTTAAATATCTCAGGTCTGACGGCCTGTACGGACTATGAATGGCAGGTTGCAGGCGATTGCGATACAACTATCAGCAATTTCTCCACAATTCATTTTTTCAGAACGGCAAATTGTTGTTTGGCACCAACCGTTATCAATATTGACAGTTTGGGTACCGATATGGCCATTTTTACCTGGAATGTCGATTCCAATGTAATTAATTATACAGTCGAATATCGAGAAATAGGGGATAGCCTTTGGCTGAGTACCGTAATTGTTGGTAATAATCTACTGTTGACAGGATTGGATTCCTGTAGAGATTATGAACTTAGAATATTTTCAGATTGTGATGTCAATATTAATAACAGCTATTCTCAGATAATTTCTTTCAGAACCAGAGGTTGCGGCAATTGTATAGATTTAGTTTATTGTCCATTATCTGGCGATGATTCCAGTTATGAATGGATTACCTCTGTGCTGTTGAATGACTTGGCAAGCACAAGTGTTAATGACGGCGGTTACGGTGATTATACCAACCGCGGAACTGATTTGTATCGCGGACAAACTTTCCCTATAACTTTGGGCATAAATACAGCACCTGCGCCATCACCTAACTGGCGTTGGAAGGTCTGGATCGACTTCAATCAGGACGGGGATTTTGACGATGCATCTGAACTGGTTTACAGTCCAAACAGCATCACCACAATTACATTGAGTACCAGTGGAACCATTCAGATTCCAAATGCGATTCCTACAGGTTCTACCCGTATGCGGGTGGGCATGAAATGGGGTAGTTCTGATATCCTCAATTGTGGAAATTTTGCCTATGGCGAAGCGGAAGATTATTGTGTGAATATCATGGATGACCCTACAGGTACAGTAGCTCAGCCGATGATGGAACTGAGCGTTTATCCAAATCCGACGAATAATCTGCTGAATATTTCTTACAGATCGGGTGAAGATATTGCTTATACGATCTACGATTTGACAGGCAGAAGTCTGCTATCCGGACTTATCAAAAACGGCTTTGAACAGGTTGATATCTCTTTATTCAATCAGGGCATGTATATCCTAAAACTGGATGGAAATAACGGACAGTTAAAACTGATCAAGAACTAATGCGAATCAAAGTTTGAACTCTTTTGTTAAAATTTGATTTAATATTAAAAACACTAAAAATTACAAGTCGCAGGCGGCGTTTCAGTTAACGGAAGCAGCAGCAGGGAACACCCCGAGAAGCGAACAAAATTTCTAATGACGCGTGTGTAAATTAAAGTAGGGAGCTGTCCAAAAATTTTGGACAGCCCCCTTCAAATTTATCAATAAAGTTTATTGGGAAAGCGAGAATCTGACAGTAACACCACCTCTTGTATTGGTTACAGGGAAGGAAGTTGAAACAGCAGGAATTGTTCGGTTGTAATCGTAGAACAAACGAATTGTCAATCGGTTGTTAATTATATAATCGATCGAAGGCGAAATCCTCAATGTTTTCATTCCACGGGTTGCAACATGATTGTCCTGATCCAAAATGTGATTAACCGTTTTGTCATCGCGGTATGAAAAGTCAAATTTAAATTCCAACTCATTTTTAGGAATTGTTTTTCCGAAATCGAAGCTGAAATTGGTTTTGTCTTTTTTCTTGCCACCCTTTTTAGCAAATGGGTTCAACTTGGAAGGTGTTACATTTTTCAGACGGAAGCCGAAACCTAATGTCAAATCCTCAGTAGTCGACTCGCTCAGCTGATAATCGAGGAAACTCATAGACAGGTTGCGGGAACGTTTGTAATTGAAACGGCCGGAAAGATCATTTTTCAGACGGAAGTCAACACCAATAAGCGGCGAAAACTGCTCACTGATAAGGATAGTGGGAATCTGGAAAGACGCATAATAATTCTGACTGTTCGGATCTTTCTGATTGGGATCTTCCTGAAAACGTAGGTCCGAATTAAAACTGTTAACGGTCAATTTTGACTGATAACCATGTGTAAGGCTGAAACTGGAGAAAATTTTCTTAAAAGCTTTCAGCTTGGCAAGTCCGTTGTAAGTCAGTTTCCAGTTTGGCAAAGGCAAAATGCCCCTGATGTCACCCACATCGATTTTATTCACATCCGTTCCGTTATAGGCAGAAAGGAAAGCCGGAATGAGTACATCCTGCTGATAGCGTCCAAAACCTTCACGATATCCCGGATTGGTTAATGAATCATCATGAGAGTTAAAATTACCAAATTCATTGCCTATACGCTGTGAAATAATTTGACGGTTTTGCTCAAATGTTTGGAAATTGACTGAAGAATTATCGCCCTCATCATTTGTCAAAGGCCTGTCAAAGATAGTTTTTATAGGCATGTAGGATATTGTTACCGATCCCATCTGCATTGGATTCAGGTGACGGAAAGATCCGCCAAAAGTGTCCATTTTAAAGCTTTCTGCAAAGTTTTCACTCAGGTTTTTATCTAAATCCACATCGATTTTGAAGTCGGTAAATGGCTCCAATGTAATCTTGGCAGAATAGGTCTGCGTATGGCTCTGCAATACCTGTTGGGTTAGGAAAATATTATCAGTTATCCAACCTTTTTGTGCAGCGCGGTCAAGCCATGCAGTCGTGTTCGGAACACCTGTGGGTTGCAATCCGAAGATAAAGTCCCAACCAGGTGCAGCAGTGCCAAATTTCTTAAAATCCTGCCCCATATATTTACTCTGCCCCATGAAGCCGGGAATAGAAGTATTGAAATCTTCCTGATAGGTTAATCGGGCACGTTGCACCAAAAGCAAAGGACGTATAAGTGCGCGTTCAATTCCTGAAGGTTCATACTCCTTATCCTTTTTATCTTTTTTATTCTTATCATCAGGTTTTTTCGGATCAGGAACATTGTTTTTATCATCCTTACCTTTATCATCCTTTTTAGGTGCTGCCGGTGAAGAGATTTTCTTTAGGTATTTCGATTTATTGTACAATTTGGTGAAGGTAAAATCACCATTTAACTGACGGCTGTGCGAATTGGTAACTACATTACCCAAGGTGTCTGTATTCAAACTGGCCACACTCCATGTATAGTTAGTGGTATATTGCGCACGGATATTGATCCAGTCCAGCAATGGAATTTTATCCAAAGGTAGCGTATATGCCAAAGTCGCATTTTGACGGTAAGTTTTATTTCGTCCAAAATTGCTGATACCTGTCCACAGTGAATCCTTTTCCTCTTTCGTATCAATGCGGCCTACAGGTTCATCGATGATAGAGAAATTGGTGGCTGTAAAGTTAAATTTCAAACTTTTCGCCAAATCCCAAGCCAAGTTATAATCGCGATTCCAACTGAATTTTTTATCATACCAGGTACTATAAGCATCTTCAGAGAAACGGTAAGTTGTTTCTGTAAAGTTGCGGCGAAGTTCATTGCGGAACCCTATACTGTTGGGCAATGGGTTGAAATTGAAATCTTGAATCAGCGCCAGCCATTTTATTTTTTTCTTAAATACTTTTTGGAACGGGTATATAGGTTTGAGTTTAGGTCCATAAGTATAGTCAATCACACCACGGTTCTCTTTGCGTTCTTCATAAGCGATAATCGGTGAACGGAAAATGTTTCGAGACTGTGCATAAGTGAAATTGAAGTTCGAAATATCGATGGGCAAAATGAGTTTGGATGTCCGCTCTTTGCGCACATTGGTAAAGTTGAAACTGGAGATGGTACGCACTGTCTCTGCCTGACGGCGGATTGAGTCACGTGCACCGGGTGTTATAGCGCCATCAAGACGGTCTTTTAGTTTTATATCCAACTGATAAGGATCAAATTCAGGAGTGCGGATTTCCTGTGCATACTGTGCATAGAATGGGATCTTCAGCTTCCAACTTTTGGGTATAAACTTATCGAGACTGAAAGAGCCGGATGCATCATATTGCAGTAAGCGCTCACGACTGCGTTGATTTACGCGCTGTTCTATCTGACCGAAACCAATTGATCGGTACTGTCCTGAGATAGTCAACTGACCCAAATCGGCCAATTTGATATCTGTCCGCATCAATGCTGCCTGTCCTCCACGCTCATCGAAACCGGTGAGACGAAGCTCATTTACCCATGCTTCTACGCAGCGGGATAAGCCATCATCCTTAGGGTTTCTGATACCGATCATAATTCCTTTCACAAGACCTAAATCCGGATTACCGATAATTTTTACCAGATTAGCAGGTGCATCGGGATCTGTTTCAGAATAAATTGTATTCAGTGGTATACCCAAAGTTTCCCGACGAATTTTCAGATTACGCATTACATCCAAACTGAAGTCAAGCAGATTATCCAACAACCAAACATCTTCAGGGGCATCGCTGCCAGTAGCAGAGGACATGGTCAATGGAATTTCATATTCGTAGTAGTTATTTTCAAAGTCGGAGCCAATGCGTACAAACATAGAAAGGTCGCCCGGATCATTTTCTACTGTACATTCAGGCAAGGATTCAGCATGTACCCACATTTTCATACGTTTGTACACCCGCATGTCGAAATTTACAATTTTATAAATTGCTCTTGCATCACCATCCTGAAGATTTTGAACATTTACTGAAAGCGACTGTTCGTTTTGAAGCGTGTTGGGCAATGCCCCGATTGCCTGCTCTCGCACAACACCCGGAGGCATTACGTAAGGAAAAGGAGTTCGCTGTCCGTTTTCTTCAATATTCACGGCATTTACATCAAAATAAGTTCCACCGTTTGCTTCTGAAGGCACATAAACACCTGGTTGAGCTAGACTGCGCACATAACGTCTCCATTGATTTCTGATAAGGTCGAGACGGGCAAAGCGCAAAATAGCTTTGTCTTCAAAACCTGTCATGTACATACGTATAAAACGAATGGCACGGAAGTCAGTGATACCGCCTACTTTTTTTGTAAACTGGTCAATTGGGATTTTCATCTGATACCAGTAAACATTCTCTGTTCCATTCGGCCCTTCATAAGCAACACTTACAGAATCGAAGGTATAGCGGTTGTATTCCACTTCATCAGTTCCGATAAGGCGCTTGAGCGGAATATGGTACTGAAAATAGGACTCCTGTTCATTCAGGGTATTATCTCTGTTGATATCTTCCGAATCAGGAATATTTGTGGAGGTTGAAACAAAAGCAGAGTTTTGATTAGGCTCTGCCGATGAATTAGCCTGTGGGTTATTGAATTTTTTGTAACGCCATAATATTGCATTCTCTCCTGCCGGAGGATTATTATTATCATAATACTCATCTCTGAAGTAGATAAAGTCATCGCCCGATGGGTCTTCCAAGGCCTCTAAATATTGAGGGCTGTTTGTACCATAGAGTGTTGCCAATTCTACAAGATATTGCTGAAAATGCAATTGTTCACCTTCGTTATTGAAACCATCCAAACCAATATCCTGCATATCGCGAATAGCCGGGTCATTATCGAACGCATTGGTAACTGCCTGCGCACGAGGAATACGGGACCAGACTGTTGTGTCGGTTCTTACTCCAGAGCCGGTGCTGTCACGCAGGCCATGTTCAAAAAAGAGACGGGAGTCGCGAAGAATATCTTCCGATACGTCTCCCAATTCAATATAAAGGTCGCCGCCATCTCCTGCATAACCTTCTTTGAAGGGGCTCATCATCCAAACCTCGATAAACTCAATATTATTTGCTTCAAAGTCATTATTGGGAATACTGCGCATAACACCACCCCAATGTTTGTCGACAGCAAGGGTATCAAAATTTGGGTCAAAGTTGTAAGGCCCTCTTTCCTTCGGATAATAGGCAAGGTCAAAAGTGCGGAGCAATGTACTCTGTACTGCAGATACAGTAAAGTTTTTAAAGATTTCATCCTGACGGAACTGGCGTACATAAACACTTTTCCTGTCTTCATTGGTGGCATTGTCAGGTGCACGTGTAACAAGATCCGGATCGAGCTGATACCAAGCTATACGGGAACGGTTAAACCCATAATCCAAACTGTCAATCAGATTTCCTTCCGGGAAAAGGTTATTTCCCTCTCCGTGTGGGGTACTGGCCAGATTCCAGTTAAGACTCGGAATCGTCAGGTTAAAATTGGCAGCAGCGCCTTCAAAGTCATCCAAAAATACTACACCGCCCTTATCGGTCCCCTGATCGATAATTTTTGGTGACCCCGGAAGCAGGTGTGCAAACTCACCACTAAAGGTGATAGATGATTTTTCTTTGGTACTAAGCAACGGCAGAAAATCAACTGCTTTTGTCAACCAAGGCAGTTCACTGCTGTACTGAATATCGAAACCATAAATGCTATTCGCAATAGGGTCGTCGCCATAGTTTACTTTTTGTGTAAACGGGCGTTCATTAAGGTGCAGGAAAGTACCGCCGATATTGAACTTTTCATTGATATAATAATCCAGGCGAGTACCAAAAAAGGACTGACGGTTAAAACCGAAAGTAGAATTATCTTCAAAAGTAACACGAACAGGCTGCCCGGAATTGAGATAAGCCTCATTCATGATTTTAATACGGCCCAGATTATAGTCAATTGTATAGTCAGTTCCCTCCACAAGGCGGGCTCCACCTGCAGAAACAACTACAGATCCTTTGGGGATATTGAAACCGCCCAAAGAAATTTCTGATGAAATACTTGATTTATAACGGCCGCGGATGATAAAGCGGTTAAACTCAGGGTATTCACGGGCACGGGTTACCGTAGAGTCATAAAGTACCTGATAAACGTATTTACGTGCTAATGGGTGCACTGAATTCGGATCATTGGGGTCACTGCGGAAACTTTTCTCCAAAGAAGACCCAAAAGGTTCAAGTACCGGAAAAATGACCCTGCCGTTTTGAGGAAGAATGGTAATACCAGGCACATAGTCAAACTGACCGTCGGGCATAGGGTCACGCGCACGGTTCAGGTTATCTAGATTGAGCATGCGCAACAGCGGAACTGAAGCAACCGGACCTTCAGGAATAAAACGCTTCTCTCCACCACCAGGATCCTGATAAAAGATATCGAGCATAAAATCCTCTTCATTGATCTGGTATGCACCCAAAGAATAGATGTTTTTCATCATCAGGTCCCAAATTGGCTGATCGACAATTCGGCGAACGCTTTTTAGTAATTTGAGGTGCATGACATTCAGTGTATCTGCATCTATAGGCAGGTCCTGTGCAAATTCCCCTACCTGAAATGTTTTACCGTTATAGGTGTACTGAAAGGCAACCGCAATAACATCAGTTGGTTTCACCGATACATTTAAAGACACAAAACCCAATTGTGGGTGGAAGGTATATTCTGTAGGTGCCAATTTACGGGCACGGATTTTAGAAAAATCATTCCCGTCTGTCATGTCAAAACTTCCCTGCAATTCAGAAATTGCAG
The DNA here is from genome assembly GCA_044349855.1 of Saprospira sp. Lineage (GTDB taxonomy): Bacteria > Bacteroidota > Bacteroidia > Chitinophagales > Saprospiraceae > Saprospira. The sequence continues at coordinate 19,302 of JBIKQC010000001.1, read as the reverse complement.
TCTGTAGTCCACGGGAAGAAGTATTGGCCAAAAGCTCATCATAGAGTGTATTGGCATAGTTGTCGGGCAACCGGCGTCCGCGAAGGTCTCTGCCCTGTTCGGTTGCACCTGTAAGCCTGCTTCCATTTAGCATTTTGCCAGCGTCAGTTTCTCCAATATCGGCAAAACCCACAACATCGCGAACACCTTCAGTCACATTACGGTCATTGGTAATCCAAACCTCCAATTTTGTTACATTGAAAAGTGTATTGATTTGCGGAAGATTTTTCAGGTTTTCCTCAAATGTTTCACGATTGTAGTGAGAAAGGAAGAAGTGACGATTTTCATCGTATTTGTCGGCAGTAACCTCAAAGGCCTGTTGTTGCGCTCCACCCTGAATCTGTAATTCTTTGCGTTGAGTCTGACTTTGAGAAGCCACCATAGATACAGTGAGGCGGCCAAACTGCAGTTCAGTCATGAAACCAAAAAGTCGCTCGCGGCCTTGAATCAGGGAAGTTCTGAGTGGGAAACTTACGTTACCCGCATCAATTTTGCGAACAATGTCATCCTCAGAACAGGGTGTTTCTGTGAGGTACTGAATTTTAATCTGACGGTCAAAATCGAAAGTAGCAGCAGTATTATAATTAAAAGATAATTGCAATTTCTGACCAATTTTGCCTACAACATTCATCTGAATATTCATATCGAAATCGAAACCGCCCTGTCTTTGTTGACGCTCAGTAAGGATAGGATTGGCAATTCTTTGAAAATCGACGCCAAAAGTCAGATCTATATTACCCTGAGGTCTTACATCAACATTAGATCCGCAGAAAAGTCGGTCGACCAAACTGTTCTTGATACGTTCTTTATAGGGTTCTATAGGATCTCCGGCGGCAACTGTGCGATTCTGTTTATGCAGGTCGCGCATATATGTTTTGTCCTCCTGTTTGGCTTTCCAGGAAAGATATTCTTCAAAAGTAAGATACATGACGGGTCTGTAGTAAGATCCGTTCACTTTTTCTTTGATAATGTAATAACCGCTGACGGGGTCATATTCAACACTTTTATCAATCACTTTCGGATCCTTCAGGTCGAAAGGGTTTTTTACTCCATCTGTTACATGGTCACCAAAACGTTCCTCAATTGGAGGCAGCGTATCGGTAGGACTCTCAGGAATTTCATAATCATAAGGAGATGGGAGATTAAACCCTCCGCCCGGATTATCTGATGCCCATAGCGATGTAGCCCAAAAGTAAAGAAACACTATTATTATTTGAACTGAAAAGCCTCTAAAGTTCATAATCGGTTTATTCATTGTCATAGGTAGGGAATGTCATTAGGGAATACTAAAGACAAGGTGCAAATTTAGACCAATTTTTTATTTTTTTTCTGATAATTAATCTTGTAGTTATTAAATCATAGAGGTCTTTATTTTTTGTTTTATAATTTTATTTGGGCTTTGCATTAAAATTCATGAGTAAGAATTCAAGATAATTGACCAAGTGCCATTCTAATCAGTTCTCCTGAATCGGCTGTTTTAGGATGATCTTTCAAAATGGCATTGACTACCTTCTGGACTGCGGGTCGTTGAAATCCTAATGTTATTAACGCTGAAATTGCCTCTTCGCGTATTGGGTGCTCAGACATTAACATAGAAGCCGCTATAGCATCACTTACAGCTCCACTATCTTTCAATAATTTATCCTTTAGCTCTACAATGATACGCTTTGCCGATTTGATACCAATACCTTTTGCTGACTTAAGGATATTTTCATTTTCTCCGATAATTGCTGAACGGATATCCTTTGGTGACATGGCAGATAGCATTAGTCGGGCAGTGCTTGGTCCTACTCCAGATACAGAAATGAGTTTTTCGAAAATATCGAGCTCTTCAGCTTCCAAAAATCCATAAAGCGAGTGACCGTCTTCTTTTACAAGGTAATGAGTCAGTAGTTGCACCTCGGTAGCAGCACCCAATTGTCTGAAAGTATTTACCGTGATAAAAATGCGGTAGCCAATGCCATTTGCCTCGACGATAAGGTCGGTAGGACTTTTGTATGTCAGTTTTCCTTTTATGTATGCGATCATTGTGAAATTATTAACGTAGCAAATTGAACAAACGTAGAGTGCGAAGTTACAAAAAAGTGCTCAAATGTTTTAAAATTAAGACTTTCATCGTTTTTTATTTCAATAACAGCTAAACCTTACCTATTATTCAAATATCAACAGAGATTGAATCGGTAAGTTTGAACAATACCATCAGTTAATTCATATTGGTTACAGGCTAAAAATTTAAAGCATCAAAGAAAAAAATATGAAGTAAATTTTGGAGGTCGACCTCAGTATTTAATTCGGTTGAGAAATCTGAGAATTTAGCTGAAAAGCTTATCTGGAAAGGCAATTTTAAGCATATTGGCGCTTTACCTGCAAAATAGTGCTTTTAACAGAAAAGGGCTACCAAAACTATATGGAACGCCCTTTTTATGTTAGATTTACTAGGTACATCATTGCTTGTTCAAAGTAAATACTGTTCGCTGAGTACCCACAACTGTCACTTCATATTCAAACACAAATTCTTCTTTATTCAGTTTGATTACTTTAGCATTTATACGGTCATTTGAGGTACTTACAGACCCGTCATTATCAATAATCAAAGTTTTGCCATTATCGCTAAACTTGTACATCATTGCGGCATCGTTCTGTGAGCTGCCCTGTACTGTACGTATATTTCCGTCACAAAATTCCAAATTTTTCAGGTCACAGGTTTCAAATGTATAAGTAATATCCATACCGGCAAGTGAAGTATCCTGCTGATCAACATTATCCAAATAAATCTTTTTTTCTAACAAATGCCAGGAACCTTCCAATTTATCTGCGCTAAGTTGTTCTTTGCTGCAGGAGCCTAATAAAACGAGGGCGCATATACCAGTAAAAATATACTTTTTCATGTCGCTTGATTTTCTTTGTTAGCTAATTTTGATAAAAAGATTGGACAAAATACAAAAAGGGCAGAGAAAAAATCCTCTACCCTTTTCATTATTTATCGTGCTAAACGAGAAGACTATTGTTTCTCGATTGTGATTTTAGTTGTAGCTTTCTCAGTAGCATCGTATTCAGAGATAACCATTTTGGTTTTGCTGGCTTCGAGGATTTCAGAAGTTGAACCTTCAGTAGCACCTGTTTCTTTCATCCAAACTGTTGTACAGTCGTCCTCAATTCTATAAGTTGCAACTGTAGTATCTTTTTCGTCTACAGGGAAACCGAAAACTGTACCAGTAACGTCAGTATAAGTTGTTACATTTCCGCTTTCGTCATTTTTAACACTGTATTTGTCAAAAACAAGTTTACCGTTGAATGTCAAGCCTTGAGCTGTGAACTGAGCTAACATGTCAGCTGTTACTGCATTACTGTCAGTAACTTCCAATTTAGTAATTTTCCAGTCAGCGCCTTCCAACCAGTTAACACATTTTTGGTCTTTAGAACAAGAAGCAAAAGCAATAACTGCTACTACGAACAAGAAAGCTACTTTGATAAGATTTTTCATGATAAAAGTTTAATTTAAAATAGTTTATAATATAAATGGAATTTTAAAAGCAAAAGGCTGAAAGCTAAAACTATGCCAAATGACACAAATCGCAATTAAACAATAAAAATTGGCGATATTTGTTTTAAGTCGAATGATTTTAAATTATCATCTATTCTCACCAAAAGTCGGCCTGTCTCATCTACACCTTCAATAATACCCTCGGTTATTTCCGAGTTTTCATTGAGTCTGTATATTGACTTAGTGTTTATTCTAAAAAGGCGGTTTTTGTAATCCAAAAGAATTTCCTCAAACCTTCCTGCCTGCAATCTGAGATATTGACGTTCTAAACAGGCGTATAGTTGGAATAGAATTTTATCAATGTCAAATTTTTTTTCACAATGCAGGTAAAGTGATGTAGGATTTGGCAAAACAGTGTCAAATAATTCCTGATTAATATTTATTCCCAGTCCAACTATTGTTTTATCCAAGTAAGAACCCTTAAGTATATTTTCAATGAGCATACCCGAAACTTTCTTTTCAGCTATATAAATATCATTAGGCCATTTGATAGTTATTTCTGATGAATAACCTATTATTTCGTTAATAAAATCATAAACCCCCAATGCCATCGCAGCATTTAGCAAAAATTGCTGTTTGACTAACAGAAACTTGGGACAAAGGATAATACTGATGGTAATGTTCTCTCTCGGGTTTGCCTGCCATTTACTGCCAAACTGACCTCTACCTGCAGTCTGTTCATCTGCCCTTATGGCAGTTCCTTCAATTGGATTGGTTTTTGAGATAAGGTTGTGAGCAAATTTGTTGGTCGAATCTATTGAACTTAGATGAAATGAAACCTTTCCAATAAAAAGAGTGTTATTTGAATCGTCAATCATGGCATGTTTAATTATATTTACACACAAAATTATATTATTATAGGTAAATGAACCTCATGAGGTTCATTTTGTTTAAAATCTAAATTCCAGTCTTTTGAGTAAAAATGAATTAGCCACCCGCGCAAAAACCCCGACAGTCAGCTTCGTAAAAACAATTGTTGAAGCATTGCAGGAACTAAAAGGGGTAGACATTACAGTTTTGGATCTCAGATCAATTCCAGAGGCCAGCGCAGATTATTTTATTGTCTGTAATGGTACTTCAAACACACACATTTCCGGTTTGGCTGACCGAGTTCAGAAAAATGTATGGGAAGAACTTGAGGAAAAACCTCTTCACATCGAAGGTAAACAGGGCCGTCTTTGGCTACTCATCGACTACTTCAACGTAGTAGTACATATCTTTGACAAAGAAAAACGGCAGTTCTACGATGTAGAACATTTATGGAGTGATGCAAAAGTGCAAAAATACTAAAGCATGGGTTGGTTAACCTAAAATCTTATATCAATAATACATATGCAAGACAATCAAAAAAATTCTAATTCCAAAGGTGATGAAAATAAGGGCGCACCTCGATTTAATTTCTATTGGATTTATGGCATTATAGCCGTAGTTCTTATTGCACTAAATTTTTTCTGGGCGCAGCCGCAGGCTAAAACTGTTGACTGGAACCGGCTTGAAAAAATTATTCGAGGCAATGATTTGGAAAAAATCGTCATCATTAACAAGGAAAAAGCTGAAATTTTTCTTAAAGAAACTGCAGTATCCAAGTCAGACTATGAAAAAGAAATTCCAAAACCTACAATGGGACTTAGCAATACCGGTCCGCACTTTACTCATATTATAGGTAATGATGAAGTTTTCGAAACAAGGATCATCAAGCTTCAGGATGAAATACAAAAGGCTGAAGGCAATACTAAATTTAATATCAACGTGACACATGAGCGCCGATATGATGTAATCGGCGGTATCATCAGTTGGGTATTACCTTTAATAATCCTTATTGCTATTTGGATTTTCATCATGCGCCGAGTAGGCGGAGGTGCTGCAGGTCCCGGTTCTCAAATCTTTAACATTGGCCGTTCAAAAGCAACTTTGTTTGATAAAGATGCTAAGGTAACTGTTACATTTAAAGATGTTGCAGGTTTAGATGAGGCAAAAGAAGAGGTGATGGAGGTTGTCGACTTTCTTAAAAATCCCAAAAAATACACTGCTTTGGGCGGTAAAATCCCTAAAGGTGTCCTTTTGGTAGGTTCTCCTGGTACTGGTAAAACACTTTTGGCTAAAGCGGTTGCAGGTGAAGCCGCTGTACCTTTTTTTAGCATTTCAGGATCTGATTTTGTCGAAATGTTCGTTGGCGTGGGCGCTTCCCGTGTTCGTGACCTTTTCCGTCAAGCTCGTGAAAAAGCACCCTGTATCATTTTTATTGATGAAATTGATGCTATAGGCCGCGCACGCGGACGCAATGCTATGCAGGGAAATGATGAGCGTGAAAACACACTGAATCAATTGCTTGTAGAAATGGACGGTTTTAGTACCGACAAAGGCGTTATTATCATTGCGGCTACAAACCGCCCTGACATTTTGGACTCTGCTCTGCTTCGTCCCGGTCGTTTTGACCGCCAGATATCTATTGATAAGCCTGATTTGGTTGGCCGTGAGCAAATCTTTAAGGTACACCTGAAACCTATTAAGATATCAGGTGATGTTGATTCAAAAAAATTGGCACTTATGACTCCCGGCTTTGCCGGTGCAGAAATTGCCAATGTTTGTAACGAAGCTGCACTGATAGCTGCTCGCAGAGGCAAGAAATTTGTCGATATGCAAGACTTTAATGATGCAATTGATCGTAGTATCGGCGGTTTAGAGAAAAAGAACAAACTTATCTCTCCTGAAGAAAAACGCGTAATTGCTTACCATGAAGCGGGTCATGCACTTTGCGGATGGTATCTGGAATATGCCATGCCATTGGTAAAAGTAACTATTGTACCTCGTGGAGTGGCAGCTTTGGGTTATGCACAGTATCTTCCAAAGGAACAGCATATCACAACTGTCGAACAGCTGAATGATCAGATTTGTATGACATTGGGTGGCCGTGCTGCCGAGTCTATCTGTTTCAACCGAATTTCGACAGGCGCCCAAAGCGACTTGGACTATGTTACCAAAATGGCCTATTCAATGATAACCGTTTATGGTCTTAATGAAAAAGTGGGTAATGTCTCCTTCTATGGCATGCAAAGTGAAGGCGGATTTACAAAACCTTATTCTGAAGAAACAGCTACACTTATCGACAATGAATCAAGAAAAATCATTGAAGAACAATATGAGCGCGCCAAACAGCTGCTTCGCGAAAAACGCAAAGAATTGGAACTCATTGCCAATGAATTGCTGAACAAGGAAGTACTGCATAAGGATGATTTGGAACGTCTAATCGGTAGACGTGAATTCGATGATGTACCTGGCGATGATGGGGAAAAAGCAAAAAGTGAAAACATTGGTGTTGATACGCTGAAAGAGGATATTGATGCAGATGAAATCGCATAATACCGGATTTATTTGAAATATTAATTTAGCAATGTTTCAGTTTTTTTTCTAAATAGTAAAAAGCGTTATCTTTGAAAAAAGATGACGCTTTTTTTATGGGAAACAAATCAAAATACAACATTCTGCAGCGACTTCATAAGGCATTGGAGCAGAACACAGAAATTCCATATCCGGAAATAAAAGATAATAATGGAATTTTCGCTCCCGCACCTGAGGATCTTGAAAGTCATTTTGCCCTACAGTTCAAAGCCTTGGGGGGAGAATTTTATTATTGTAAAAATAATAAGGAACTTATAGATCAGCTCACAGAACTATTGGACAGAAAAGGCCTTGCTCAGCTGCATTGTGCAGATGCCAAATTATTGTTTCTTTTAAAAGAAGGAGGGTTCAACAAGGCGATCAATACACAGGAAAAAATGACAGAGGGTTCAGTCTCCATCAGCAGCTGTATGCAGCTTGTAGCCAGGACTGGCAGTATACTCTTCAGCTCAGTACAGATAGAAGGGCGCAGTTATGCAATTGCACCGGATACGCAGATTGTGATTGCATCTACAGGCCAATTGGTTTATAATATCAATGAAGCGATTCTACCACATTACCATAAATTTTCTCCGATGCCTTCAATGATAAGTCTCTGTTCCGGTGCCAGCCGTACTGCAGATATTGAAAAAACATTGGTCATGGGTGCTCACGGCCCCAAAGAACTGATTGTTTTTTATGTGGATTTGTAGTGCAAGATGAAAGATCAAAGTTTAAAGAAATCATATAACTCCTTTTATATTATTGATTTTCATTGCTTTAACCAAAATCCGTCTAACTTAGCGTTGAACACTTTAAAAAACTAAAAATTACGAGCCGCAGCGATGTGCGATTAGCATTTTAAACCGTCTAACTAACAAAAAAGTTAGCAAAATTAATTCTATGAGCCAATGCAATCGCTATATCCTGGGTTTAATTTAATCAAAGATTTGGAGTGATAAATATAACAAGGCTGTCCAACTTTTTGAACAGCCCCTTCATCTTTATATTTTATCTTCTAAACTGTCATCAGTTCTTTTTCTTTCGACACCAAAATAGCATCTACCTGAGCAGTATATTTCTTGGTCATATTATCTACCTCTTCTTCTGAGTTTTTTCCGGCATCTTCAGAATAGCCATTCTTAACTGCTTTTTTTATTTCTTCAATCGCATCGCGGCGGGCATTACGGATACTCACTTTTGCGTGTTCACCTGCAACATGTGACTGTTTTACCAATAATTTACGGCGTTCTTCGGTCAGTGGCGGTATGACAATACGAATGGCTTCACCATTATTCATAGGTGTGACACCCAAATTTGCTGCAAAGATAGCCTTTTCGATTTCAGCAATCATTTTCTTTTCCCAAGGTTGAATGACGATAGTTCGACCGTCCTCCACTTTGATATTTGCAACGCCGCTGATAGGAGAAGCACTGCCGTAAAAATCAACTCTCAAACCATCGAGCATATCAGGTGATGCCTTACCGGAACGGATTTTTACCAATTCACGCTGCAAGTGCCCAACAGAGGCCTGCATGCTTTCTTCTGTAGTCTCTAGGACTAAATCTATTTCTTCTTGCATATTTTTCTGAAATTTTATAGAACGCTCTTCGATCGGTTCAGATTTTCTAATTGGATTTTAAGATAAAATGTTAGCAAAAATAGGCATTTTTAAATTAGTTTCAATAAAAAATCCGCAGACTTCCTTGAAATCTGCGGCTATATTACGATTATTTTTACTATTTCGCAACAGTAAATTTCAGCACTTAAAAAGTAATAAATTTACCCGGCAACTAAAGTGCCTATATGTTCCCCCTGAATAATACGCAGGAGATTTGAAGGTTCGTTTATATCAAATACAATAATCGGCATATCATTTTCCTGACACATCGTGAAAGCTGTCATATCCATGATATTCAGGCCGCCGCTTATAACTTCCTGAAAGCTCACTTTCTCATATTTAACTGCATTCGGATCTTTTTCGGGATCGGCGGTGTAAACACCGTCAACACGGGTACCTTTCAGAATTACATCTGCATTGATCTCAGATGCACGTAGCGCAGCAGCAGAGTCTGTTGTAAAATAAGGACTTCCAGTACCTGCTACAAAAATAAGGACTCGTTTTTTCTCCAGATGACGGATAGCTCGGCGACGGATATAGGGTTCAGCTACTTTGTCCATACCCAATGCTGAGATGAGTCGGGTAAAAATACCCAAATGCTCTAATGAACTTTGCAGGGCAAGTCCATTGATAACTGTGGCCAGCATTCCCATATAATCACCGGTAACACGTTCAATGCCCGATAATTTGGAATCAAGTCCACGGAAAATATTTCCACCGCCAATAACAATAGCGATTTCAATTCCTTCATCAACAATTTTTTTTATTTCTTTGGCGTAATGCTCAAGCATAGGCTGTGCAATGCCAAATTCTTTGTCGCCCATCAGCGATTCACCACTTAGTTTAAGCAGGATTCTTTTGTATTTAGCCATAAACAATTTGAAATTTGTCTCGTCAAAGCTGACAGTTAGAGATAATACAGGCTTAAAATTCAAACTTTTACGCAACCTGATTTTTCAGGCTAAAAAAAAAGCGTTTCGGTAGCCGAAACGCTTTTTTGAATATTCTATATCTTAACCTAAAGCAAAATGAACAAATGCTGTAACGGTCAATTCCTTATCCAAAGACTGAAGAATTTGTTTTACAGTTTCTTTGTTGTTTGCTTTTACAAATTCCTGATTGAGGAGTGTACGCTCTTTGTAGAAAGCATTGAGTTTACCCATAGCGATTTTCTCGAGCAGATCTTCTGCCTTACCTTCGTTGCGGGCAATCTCTTTTGCAATTTCAATTTCTTTTTCAACAACAGTAGCATCAACATTTTCTTTATCAACTGCAATTGGGTGCATCGCTGCAATTTGCATAGCGATATCTTTACCTGTTGACTCCAAACCTGCAACACTTTTGTTGAAACCTACAGCTACGGCGGCTTTGTTGCCCATGTGGATGTAAGGAATAACGTAACCGGCTTCGATACAGCCGTAGCTGTTCAATTCGATTTTCTCGCCGATTACTCCTGTTTTTTCAATCAAAGCTTCACCTACAGTGACATCGGTAAGTTTCAAACCAAGCAATGCTTCTTTATCAGCAGGGAAATTAGCAATCGCCACATTTGCAATGCTTTTTACGAAGTTGATAAAGTCTTCGTTTTTGGCAACGAAATCAGTTTCACAACCGATACGCACTACAATACCTTTTGTGTTGTCGCTTGAGGTCAAAGCGATAACTACACCTTCCAAAGTTTCGCGGTCGGCACGTTTATCGTTCAATTTTTGACCCAATTTGCGAAGGTATTCAATAGCACCGTCGAAATCGCCATTTGCTTCTTCTAATGCTTTTTTGCAATCCATCATACCTGCGCCCGTTTCATCGCGCAGTTTTTTTACATCGGATGCTGAAATTTTAACGCTCATTGTGGTTATTTTTGTTTTGAAGTTTAAATTATATTAAATACTCCGCACTATTATAGCAGTGCGGAGTATTTTGATGTTTTTCGGATTATTCGGCGTCGCTGCCGCCTTCTTCTTTCATCGTTTTGCGTTCTTCCAAACCTTCACGGATTGCCTCTGTCAAATAGTTGACAATGATGGCAATTGCTTTTGAAGCGTCATCGTTGGAAGGAATTGCGAAGTCTACGATTGTTGGGTCAGAGTTAGTATCTACGATACCTACTGTGCGGATATTCAAACGTGTTGCTTCAGCAATTGCGAGGTGTTCGTGACTGATGTCAACAACCAAAAGGGTATTTGGCAATTTGTTCAGTTGAGCAATACCTCCGAACATACGGTGCAATTTCTCGTATTTACGGGAAAGAACCAGACGTTCTTTTTTGGTAATATTTTCTAATGTACCGTCATTCAACATACGCTCAATGCTTTGCATTTTGCGAACTGATTTACGGATAGTAGAAAAGTTGGTCATCATACCACCCAACCAACGGTCAGATACGAAAGGCATGCCTACGCTTTTAGCGGCATCTTCGATGATGGTGCGAGCCTGTTTTTTTGTACCGACGAACAAGATTTTCTTGCCCGATTTAGCCATTTGACGCAGAGCGTTAGCTGAGCGTTCTAGGCATTCTACTGTACGGTTGAGGTCAATAACGTGGATGCCTTTACGCTCCACAAAGATATAAGGACGCATTTTGGGATTCCACTTTCTCTTCATGTGACCGAAGTGGCAACCGGCATCCAACAAATCTTTATAAGTAGGTGTTTGCATAATCTTTTTGAAAATTTTGAAACTTTGGCGGGCAAACCGCCAATTCCGATAATAAAATTAACGTTTGCTGAATTGGAAGCTTTTGCGGGCTTTTGGTTTACCGTATTTTTTACGTTCAACGGCACGTGGATCACGTGTGAGGTATTTTTTTGCTTTCAATGCAGGACGGAATTCGCTGTTGATGCGAACCAATGCACGTGAGATACCCAAACGTACTGCCTCTGCCTGACCTTTAATACCGCCGCCTTTTACATTGACTTTGATATCATACAAATTCTGTACTTCAACTGTCAAAAGCGGATCGACGATTTTACCCTGAACATGTACTACCGGAAAGTAATCTTTATAGTCACGTCCATTCACTTGGATGTCACCACTGCCTTGGCGCACATATACACGCGCTACAGCCGTTTTTCTTCTTCCCGTCGCATTAATCATTTCCATATTTATGCTTGGTTTAACTATTTTTTAGAATCTAAAATTAATACTTCTGGTTTCTGAGCGCTGTGCGGATGTGTGCTTCCTGCATAAACATAAAGCTTTTTGAACATAGCACGACCCAAGATACCTTTGGGCAACATACCTCTGACAGCATTTTCCATCAGACGTGTAGGCTGTTTTGCAAGGATTTCTCCGGCTGTAGCCGATTTCTGACCGCCGGGATAACCCGAATAAGTCAAATAAACTTTTTGGTCCATTTTTTTACCGGACAAAGCAATTTTCTCGGCGTTGATGATAACGACATAATCGCCACAATCGAAATGGGGGGTATAACCTACTTTATGTTTACCACGAAGAAGGAATGCAATTTTTGAAGCCAAACGGCCCAAAGTTTGTCCTTCGGCATCAACTACCCACCATTTGCGGACTACAGTTTCTTTATTTTCAAACTGCGTTCTGTAACTCAGTGTATCCACAATTTTTTAATTTTAAGTTTTTTTACTAATAATTATCAACTTGTTAGGCTTAAGCGTCACCCAAATCGGGCAAGGGTTCCCCAAAAGCGAATGCAAATTTACAACGAGTATTTTGCAAAAAAAAGCTTTTTGCTTAATATTTTATTCAATAAATCGCTAATACATTGATAATCAATAATAGGATGGAATAAGTTTTTTTGATATGGGTTCGAATTCTTTAAAAAAGCAAATTTTCAATAAAAAAATCCGGTCGTTTTTGACATTAATAATCAATCGTTTGAAAAAAAGTGGAAAAACAATAAGGAGAAAAATCCTGAAAATGCCATGTGGCGCTACAAAATCCCTAATCCAACAGATTACAATTTTGATATGGCCTGAAGAAGGAGCATACAAAGAGAAATGGATTGCCGGTGGCAAGGCTTTGGGAGGAGCCAATGAAGTCGTGATTGACAAAATTCCAAAGGAAAAACTACTTATAGAAATCTCAGAAGTAAAAATCATCACCGAGGATGTTAAATTTCCTGATGATAACGACTTTTTTGATGAGTTTAATGCTCAAATGGAGTAATTTCTTGCCGAACAATAATTTTCATTTTCGAACAAGGTTATTTTCCAACATCATAATTTATTGACAAAATTGTAAAAGATTTAGAGGACTATGTTCCTTTTTTTTGAAAAATAATTTCCAAATAATTGTGAACAAGATTTAAAATACTCGCCCCAAAAAAGGACCATCCTTTTACCACTTTACAAAAATTTAACATTGATTTTTTTTCGAAAAGCTTTGCAAATTTTAAAAACCGTCATAGATTTGCATCCGAATTAAAAAAACAGCTATATACTAATGACTGCAAATTTTAACAATATGATGATGTGTTGTACTTGTTGTATGAAAATACGACGGGCAACGCTATTGTCATTTTTGTTATGATATGAACCGATATACGCATAACAAATATTTTCATAAGCCTTGCCTAACCCGCAAGGCTTTTTTTTATGCCTTTTATTCACCTTTGAATTTTTTAAACATCATGAGCAATCACAAATTCGAAACACTACAACTGCACGCAGGACAAGAAGTTGACCCAATCACTAAATCGAGAGCAGTGCCAATTTATCAGACCAGTTCCTACGTTTTTGACAATGCTGAACATGCTGCCAATCTCTTCGGACTAAAACAGTTTGGTAACATTTACACTCGTTTGATGAATCCTACCACAGATGTCTTTGAAAAGCGCATCGCAGCACTAGAGGGCGGAGTTGCAGCATTGGCTACCTCATCGGGACAAGCCGCTCAATTCCTCGCATTGACCAATATCCTTTCGAGCGGAGATAACTTTGTTTCAACCTCTTATGTCTATGGTGGGACCTACAATCAGTTCAAAGTTCAGTTCAAGAGACTCGGCATCGAAGCTCGTTTTGCAAAAGGCGATTCACCAGAAGCTTTTGAAACGCTGATAGACAGCAGCACAAAAGCCATTTATCTGGAAACAATCGGAAATCCGCAGTTGAACATTCCTGATTTTGAAGCAATTGCAGCATTGGCAAAAAAACATGACATTCCTTTAATCGTCGATAATACCTTTGGTGGTGCGGGTTATTTTTTCAGACCCATTGAGCATGGTGCTAACATCGTTGTAGCTTCGGCTACCAAATGGATCGGCGGACATGGAACCAGTATCGGCGGTGTCATTATCGATGGCGGTAATTATAACTGGGGCAATGGCAAATTTCCACAGTTCAGCGAACCAAGCGAAGGATACCATGGTCTTAAATTCTGGGATGTTTTTGGCGAAGGCAATCCGCTGGGTTTACCAAATATTGCCTTTATCATCCGCGCCCGAGTTGAGGGTCTGCGCGATTATGGCAGCTCACAAAGTCCATTTAACTCATTTTTATTATTGCAGGGTGTCGAAACCTTGTCGCTGCGACTCGACCGAATTGCCTACAATACTTCAAAATTGGCTTATGAACTGGAGAAACATCCCCTTGTCGAAAAAGTGAATTATCCGGGATTGGTTTCTAATCCATACTATGCTCTTGCTCAGAAATATTTCCGTAACGGCTATGGTGGAGTTTTAAATTTTGAAATCAAAGGCGGACGCGAAGCTGCAGTCAAATTCATCAATTCGCTGAAACTGATTAGTCACCTGGCCAATGTTGGCGATTCCAAAACTCTGGCTATCCACCCTGCAAGTACTACGCATGAACAGCTCAGCCCCGAAGAACAGTTGTTGGCTGGCGTTAAACCCGGACAGATCAGACTTTCGGTCGGTATTGAACATTTCGATGATATTTATGCAGACGTTCAAGCTGCACTAAACGAATCGGCAATATGATAAAATATTTCAGACATCAGTCTGTTTTTGAACTGGACTCTGGTAGGCGATTCGACTCGATTCAGATTGCTTACCATAGTTTCGGTACTTTCAAAAAAGGCATTCCGGTTATTTGGGTCTGTCATGCCCTGACAGCAAACTCTGATGTATCGGACTGGTGGGCGGGCATTTTCGGCAAAGACAAAACATTGGACCCTGAAAAGTACTTTATTGTTTGTGCAAACAATCTGGGCTCCTGTTATGGCACAAGCTTTGAAACAGCTGATACAAATGAGGACTTGCCACTCATCAGTATCAGAGATATTGCCCGCTCACACATTTTGTTGATGCAATACCTGGGAATCGACTCAGTTTTTATGCTCATTGGCGGCTCGCAGGGTGGGCAAATTGCCTTAGAAATTGCCTATGAACAACAACAGCAAATCAGAAATATGGTGCTTCTGGCCACCAATGCCCGACATTCGGCCTGGGGAATTGCCTTCAATGAGGCGCAGCGATTGTGCATCGAGTCAAATTCGGAGGAAGGAATCAGAGCTGCACGCGCCATTGCTATGCTGAGTTACCGCAATTATGAGATGTACAGCCGCACCGAAAAAGTAGAGGATTATGAAAAAATAAGCGATTATGGCGCAGCTGCCTATCAGCGCTATCAGGCCGAAAAACTAAAAGTCAGATTCGATCCGAAAGCTTACTTGATTTTGAGCCGGGCAATGGATAGTCATAATCTGGGCCGAGGACGTGGAGACCTGGCACAGGTAATAAATCGTATCGGTACAAAAACCCTGCTTATTGGTATCTCAAGCGATATTCTTTTTCCTGTTTCGGAGCTGCAGTTTTTGGCAAAAAATTTACCCGATGCATTGCTGAGTGTTATCGATTCGGCCTATGGGCACGATGGATTCCTTACCGAAACCATCAAAATCAATAAAATTATAAGAGCATTTATAAATTCCGGTCTCAATAAATTATGAAAACCATAAAAAGTGTTCTCATTTAAAATCATTATAATCAAGGTCTTAACCTTCATAAAGAGACACAAAAAAGAATTATCAACACTAGTATTTAGCAAAAAAAGAACAGGCAAAATCTTTTCATGCCCGCTTCACAGCGTAAATATAGCTTTTAAAGAGCCTGTTCTTAATGTATTATTTGGCTTTTTCAGCTTTTTTCATGGCATCTTCAGCTTCTTTCAAAGCCACTTCGGCAGCTTTCATTGCTGCTTCAAATTCTGAAGAGTCTCCTTTTTTAACAGCCTGTTGTGCTTTCTTCCTCGATTCATCCGCCACCTTCAATGCTGTTTCGGCCGATGCCAAAAAGCGGTTATACACTGCGGAATTACCGCTTTTTCCTGCTTTTTTGGCTATTTTCACCAATCTTTTCACCTCATCAATCCGATCTTTTGCAGTTTTTACAGATTCAAGACTGAAGGCGGATTCACTAAAATTGTATTCTGCTTCAGAAGCTGCTTCATTTGCTTTGCGCAATGCTTCTTCTGCTGCACGCAGTGCCTCTGTATAGTCTTTTTCGTGGAATTCTTTATCCTTTCTGTTTTTGTCATTTTTACGGGCCTGCTTCAGGGAGTCCTCCTGCATTTTGCGCGATTTTTCATCCAAAGAATCAAGCCTAATATTGCCAAAGCCCGCATCGTTTAACCTATTGGCTCTGCGTTCTGCTTTTTTGGCTTGTTTCTTGGCTTTTTTCTCCAGTTTTTTAGCTTGTTTCGCTACTTTTTTGGCCAGTTTTTTCTTTCTTTTTGCCTCTTTTTTATCTGTTTCCGCTTTCTGATAACCCCAGATTATCTCAGTTTCAACGGCAGAAACTGAATTGGTGGAAATGATCTTTTCTATCTTTCTACGTTTCTTTTTGGTCACCCTGTTTCCTTCCATGTATAAACGTTCAAGGGTATAAAAATCTTCTATGCTGCTGGGCAAATCAAATAATTCATTGAATTTCAAACTAATAAAACGAATTTCCCATTTGTCTAATCCTCTGGGTAAGATGCTGATTCTGTTTGAATCAAGATTTATTATAGAGAGGTTTTTCATAACTACGATGGAATCGGGCAACTCTGTCAACTTGTTGTTGTCAAGTCTCAATACATTCAGTTTACGGGCTTTGCCAATTCCATTGGGCAATTTGCTCAATTGATTATTGTCCAGATTCAAAACCGTCAGTTTTCCGGCAAGGGAGAAATCGGCAATCGAATCAAAGCCTACAATTTGGTTTCTCGAAAGTACGATTTCCTCAACGTTAGGCAGCATGGTCAATCCATCAGGGAAAACGGTCATTTTGTTGTTATCGAGGTGCAGCGCCTTTAGGTTTATCAAATCCTGAAAACCTTCAGGTATAACTTTAATTTGATTGTTATCCAATTGCAAAAGCTCCAACGATTCACAGGAGACAATAGACTCGGGTAGTTCCGTAAGGCTGTTATCATTGAGATAAGCCTTTTGCAGAGAATAGAGATCACCGAAATCAAGCGGCAATGAGGCCAACTGATTATGATCGAGATAGAGTCTTTGCAACTTTGACATCCCACCAAAACCAAAAGGCAGCGATTGTATCTGATTGCCCTCTAATTTTAACAGTTCCAAATTTTTTAGTTTGCCAATAGACAGCGGCAGTGCTACGAGCTTATTTTCTTCCAGACAGAATTTTTTCAGGCTGTCCAACTCACCTATATATTCCGTAACAGAACTGATATTGTTATTTCTTGCAAAAATGCACTGTAGGTTTTTCAGATATTTCAGATCATCGGGTATTGTAGTCAGTTGGTTATAGTCCAAAGCTAATACTTCAAGAGCTTTCATACCACTCAGGGCTTGGGGCAATACTGAAATTTTATTCCAGTCCAGCAGTAATGAGCGCAAATTTTTTAGTTTGCCTAAAGTCTCGGGTACTACTGTCAGCTGATTATTTTCGGCAGCCAAAAGTTCGAGCCTTTCAAGATTTCCGATGGAATTTGGCAGTTCGGTAATCATATTTGAATCGGCAAAAATCAGTCGCAAACTTTTTAGATTTCCTATGCAATCAGGCAATCGGGTCAGTTTATTACCATTGAGCCGCAACTCCTCCAAATTACTGAGTTCACATACTCCCTCGGGCAGTTCAGTCATTGAAGTGCCGCTAATTTCTAAATAAATGAGCTTGGAAAGAAGACGGATACTATCGCCCAAAGCAATTATTGAATCACCACTCAATACTAATTTATAAGTATTAAGAGGGTCTTTCAGTGCTTTTTTAAGGCTGTTCGTTGCTGTAGCCTTATCAGAAATTTCGTTATAATTGGCAATAATCCTGGTATTTTTCATTCTCATAAAGGCATCCGGCATCGCTTTGATGGGGTTTCTGTCAATATTAAGTAGTTCCAGGCTGCCCATATCCCCTATTGTTTCAGGTAAGTTATCCAGGTCATTATCATTCAGGATAAACTGTTTCACACGTTGCAGGGCGCCGACGGCAGTTGGAATTCTGCGCAGACGGTTATTGTTGGCCACTATAATTTCCAAACGCTGCAGATTACCGATTTCGACAGGCAGGTCCAAAAGTTGGTTACCATCTATATAAAGTCGTTTCAGACTACGAAGTTTACCGATTTCTGAGGGCAGTGCCTTGAGTTGATTGTTGCTTAGTCGAAGTTCCTCAAGGTATCTGAGGTCGCAAATTTCCATTGGTAACATGACCAATCTGTTGTTGCTGAGATCCAGGGAAACAATTTTGCGCATATCTCGAATCGTATCGCTGACAGTTGTAAGCGAGTCATTGCTGAGGTCCAGATAATAAACTTTGGAAGGGGTACGCAGGGCCTTATTCCAGGAGGTAAATGTAGGAGATTTGGCCATTTCGTCTCTGTCTTTCATGCTGAGGGTGTCACCCTGTGCTAAAACAAAAGCGGGCATTGCAAGGCAGATAGATATTATAGTGCAGGTTATTATGCGAAAGCTATTCATAGGTCAGTAATTTTGCGGATTGCACAAACTTACACATTCCTAGATAAATCTGGGTATTTGGATGAGATTTTTTTGTGTGATGCTGTTCTATATTTTCTAATAAATTTATTATTCCAAGTAGTTCATTTGAAAATAAAGCTTAACCTAAATTAATACCTCAGGAATCTCAAAAGATGGGGATAAATTGCTGAGTTTTTTCAAATAGCTTTCTAAAAATGCTCTTTTTGGTCTTTAGCCGCAACTCCAGAGTAGATTTTTTAGCCTTTTTGTTAAGTTAGATCCTAATGCAATGCATTGGAATATAACAGTCGATAACTTGGTTAATTTTTATTAAACAAAGTTAATCCAAACAGTTTTCGGGTAGGCTGATATCTTATTCTTTTCACAAGCAGTCCATATCATATTTAACCCAAATCCGTCATTAGAAATTCTATTCCAAGCCTAAATTGCTGTGAAACTAAGCACTTACTCGTTTTTTGGGTTTTGAAATAGAGGCAACTATTTCTTCACCCCAAAAAACTCCGTGAGTACTTATTTTCTTTGCCCTTTAGGCTTTCATAACGAACTCTAATGACGGATCTGGGTTTAACACATCTAAAAATCCGTTTTAAAAGGAAAAAGTATGTCACTTGATCGCTGCGCTTAATCAAATGACATACTTTTTCGAGAAATAAAACCTAAAAATGGATAATTAACCCCTGATTATCAAATACATTCTAAAAATAAAGTACTCCTGTAAAACTAATTATATATTTCCTATTTCACTATGTTAATATTTGAATTTGCACGGATGGTTTTGATTTTACCATTGTTATCTTCAGCAGTGATACTATAAAAATAAACACCTGCACTGAGA
>JBIKQC010000184.1:0-8302 GCA_044349855.1 Saprospira sp. | reverse complement strand
GTGTTGGAACCAAAAGAATATGCTTGGCTTCAACTTTTGCCATATCCATAAGACTGCTGTAACCGGAACGTAATATTAGCAGTTTTGCACCTTTCATAAGCTTGGCAATTTCTTCGGCATTGGCGAAAGCCTTTATTTCAGGATTTACACCAGTTTCTGTTTCGCAATTAGGACAACCCCTTATCAGCAAAGATTTTTGAGGCATTTTCAAAAGTTGCGCCTTCAGAATATTTTCAAAATAAGTTCTTTGTGGCTCCGGACCCGACAAAATAGCAACAATGTCATAATTTGTGTTTGCTTCCAGACTATTGTCCAACCTCGACAGCGGACCAATATATCTTATTTTATCCAAATGCATCCCGTGCCCCAATTCTCCTGAAAGATTCGCCCCCCTCTCAGAATCGGGTATCCAGACAAAGTCAAACTTTTTTAGATAAAACCTGTTCAAATTATTAATTGCTGCAGAAATCAATGGATTTGAAATCCTGATATTGAGCTGATGCGTTAAAAAAACAGTGGGTATTTTATCGCTATGTAAACCGTAACGGTTATCAGATATTACAGCATCAATTTTTTGGGATTTTATAATATGGCCTAAAAAATTTCGTTCTATTGAGAGAATCCTTAACAATTTGGGCAGTTGCGGCGCTATATTTAAAAACATATTGCTATATTTATAGCGGACATTATAACTGGGAAGTTCAATACTTTCCAATTCAGAAAATTCATTTTTCAAAAACCAAAGCGCTTCATTATCGGAGCCGATAACGACTTCGACACCCTGCTGCTGCAATTCCCTTATAATAGGTACACAACGGGCAGCATGTCCAAGGCCCCAATTGAGCGCAGCGACAAATATACGTTTCGGTTTGGTCAAAGGAAATAATTTTTTATAAGAATTAAAGACTCAAAACAAAGGAACTTAATCTATTAACTCATAGTTTTGCAGTTATCGATTCAGCCTAAATAAACACACTTTCATCAAAAATACCACAAGCAAATGAAAGCAACAAAAAAAACATTCATCTTTGCAGTATTAGCGCTGTTATTGGTTTCCTTGACGACAACAGGATGCCGCAGATGCGGTGGTTGCCCCACCTGGGAAATCAGAAATTAAATAATTCAATACCATTTTCAAAAATCTTAGACACAAAGTATTCATCATGAAAATCGGAAAAAAAATCGCTGCTTTTCTCCTTGCTGCTGTTTTAGTAAGCACTCTTTTCTCCAGTTGCCGCAGAGCTCAAGGCTGTCCAAAGTTTTCTATTGAAATCTCAAAGTAAACCATAGCCTTTATGTTCAAAGTAATTGTTAGCGGTGGGTGCGGTTATATAGGAAGCCATACAATTGTGGATCTTTTTAATAATGGATTTGAAGTCATTTCTGTTGACAGCTATATTCGTTCTTCAGCCACAGTACTGGATCATATAGAAGCTGTAATCGGCAAAAAAATAAAAAACTATCCTGTCGATCTTTGTGACGCCGATTCGCTCCGTGCAGTTTTCTCTGAACATGACGACATCAAAGGAATTATTCATTTTGCCGCGTTGAAAAGTGTGCCGGAATCTATAAAAGAACCTTTACTTTATTACAAAAACAATATTCAGGGCCTTTGCAATATTTTGCAGCTCATGACTGAGTTTTCAGTTCCTAACTTCATCTTTTCTTCTTCCTGTTCCGTTTATGGTAACACCAAAGAACTGCCGGTGCTGGAAACTACCCTAATGGGTATTGCCGAATGCCCCTATGCAGCGACCAAGCAAATGGGGGAAAGGATAATTGAAGATTATATTGCAGCAAATCCTGACAGGAAGGCTGTAATTTTGCGCTATTTTAACCCAGGAGGAGCTCATCCTTCCGGACTTTTGGGCGAGATGCCCGGAAAAGGTATTACGAACCTGATACCTGTGCTCATGGAATCTGTAATCGGTACCCGCGAATCTCTCACGGTACATGGCGGTGATTATCCCACCCGTGACGGGACCTGCATTAGAGACTATATACACATCATGGATCTTGCTGATGCGCATACCCGCAGTCTGAATTATTTGCTGCAAGGCAAAAATGAAAATAATTGCGAGTTGTTCAATCTTGGAATCGGAGAGGGAGTCAGCGTTTTAGAAGCCATAAAGGCGACAGAAAAAGCCAGCGGCAGAAAGGTTCCTTATATTATTGGGCCACGTCGTGCCGGAGATGTTGTGGCTATTTATGCAGACAATTTCAGAGCCGCAGAGCGCCTGAATTGGAAACCGCAATACAGTATTGACGATATTATGGAAAGTGCTTGGAAATGGGAGCTGTACAGAACAGGTGCTGCAAAATAAATCAGCCCTTTTTATACGCTAAAATATCCAACTGCTGACTACAGCCGCGCACATCTTCTTCCACATTGGAGGCGATGATGACCAACTTTTTGCCCAAAGCATAATCCTGAAGCAGCTTTCTGTACCAGGAAATCCCCTGAGTGTCCAAAGTTATCGTTGGTTCATCAAGCAACAGTACAGGTGTATCTGATAAAATAGCCAAAGCAAGTTTCAAGCGCTGTTTCATTCCGGAGGAAAAAAACTGGACTGGCTTATTTTTGGCAGTTTTTGGCAATTGCAACAGTTCCAGGACGGAATTTACTGTCAACCCTGCCACAAAGTGTTTAAATTTTTGTTGAAATTGGAGCGACTCCTCTAAGGTAAGTTCTTCAACAAGTTCGGTATAAGGTGCAGCAAAAGAAACACATTTGTACACCTGATTGATATCTAATATTTTATTATTTTCTGAAAAAATAATCCTTCCTGAAGAGGGAGACAGAAAACCGGAGAGCATCTGCATCAGCGTAGATTTACCGGAACCGTTATGCCCTAAAACAGCATAACTTTCAGTTGCAAAAAACTGATAATCCATTTTTTTTAAAATCCACTCATATCGGTAGCGCTTGCTTACCTGTTTCAATTCTATCTGCATACAGTTTCCGGTATCGGTTTTAAACTCCTCCCCTGCGCAGACCTTTGATAATACCGTTTTGGGAATTATCTACAAAGCCCATGATGGTATCTAGTTCTTTACTCTTCGGCAGTTGGTTATGAATAGCACTCACAGCCTGAGCTCTGTTTTGGGAAACAACAAAAAGCTGATGGTAAATATCCTGAATGCGTTGTATAGCATCTGCATTAAATCCTTTACGGCGAAGTCCTATGACATTCACCCCGATAAAAGAGGCCGGATAACGGGCAACACGAACAAAAGGCGGCACATCTTTATTCAATAAAACGCCGCCACCCAACATAGAATAAGCTCCAATTCTGGTAAATTGGTGCACAGCTACCATACCACCCAAAAGTGCATTTTCTTCAACCACTACATGACCTGCAAGTGTTGCATTATTGGCCAAAATACAGTTGTTGCCCACTTGACAGTCATGAGCAATGTGAACGTAAGACATAAGTAGGCAGTTGTTACCAACTACAGTTTTTTGGTTGGCAGATGTCCCCCTATTTAGAGTACAGTACTCACGAATAATGGTATTGTCTCCAATTTCCAAAATTGAATCTTCCCCTTGAAATTTCAAATCCTGAGGAATAGAACTGACAACAGCACCGGGGAAAATTTTACAATTTTTCCCGATACGTGCACCCGACATGATGACTGCATTTGGCCCAATCCATGTTCCTTCACCGATTACCACATTATCTTCAATAGTAACAAAAGGACTTATGGTAACATTATCGCCTATAACTGCATTTGGATGTATGACTGCTAGTGGTTGATGCATTTCGCTATCTACGCTTAATAATTTGAGCTAATAAATCGGCTTCAGCGACTAAGGTGTTTCCTACATACGCGCGCCCTTTCATTTCTACAAGTCCTCGACGGATGGGGCTGGTTAAGTCGAGGCGGAATATAATGGTATCTCCGGGTATCACTTTACTGCGAAAACGGGCGCCATCAATTTTTAGAAAATAGGTATCATAAGCATGAGGATCTTCAACGTTTTCCATAACAAGGATACCCCCTGTCTGTGCCATTGCTTCTATCTGTAAAACGCCGGGCATAACAGGATTTCCCGGGAAATGTCCAGGAAAATAAGGCTCATTCATTGTCACATTTTTAACACTCACTACATGTTTATCAGAAAGGTCGATAATTTTATCAACCAGCAGGAATGGAAAACGGTGGTGCAGCTTTTGACAAATATGATTGATGTCGTAAATAGGAGCTTTATTGGGGTCGTAGATAGGGATGTCTTTATTTCTGCGTTGCTGTACCATTTTTTGACGCAACTCTTCAGCCATTTTAGCATTGATGCTGTGCCCAGGCTTACGGGCTATAATCTTGGCACGTAATGAGACGCCAACCAAAGCTAAATCTCCTAAAAGATCGAGCAGTTTGTGACGTGCAGCTTCGTTGGAAAAACGAAGGTTTTGCCCATTTAGTAAACCGGCATGGTTTACATCTATATTGTAGTTGAAATGGGTTTTCAATAAGGCCAATTGTTCGGCACTCGGGACATTTTCAATAAAAACAAGCGCTGACTCAGGGCTGCCTCCTTTTGCTAATCCTGCATTGGATAGTGCTTCCAGTTCGTGCAGAAATACAAAGGTGCGGCTTGGTGCTATTTCCTTTTCGTAATCTTCTAATGATTTGAGGTCGGCGAACTGCGGCCCCAAGACTTTAGAGTCAAAATCAACCATTACGGTAATTTCAAGTTTATCGGATGGAATAATCATTATTTCCGAGTCACCCTCCCTAATTATAAGCGGTGAATTCAGTTCTAAGTACTCCCGTTCTTTATCTTGTATGTCAATTCCTGCATTAACTATTGCAGCAACATAATGAGCGGCGCTGCCATCCATGATAGGAAGTTCTTCCCCATCTACTTCAACCAGTGCATTGTCAATACCAAGGGCATAAAATGCTGACAGAATATGTTCAACAGTTGCAATACTCGCATCTTCCGAGCCCAAAACAGTATGTCTTTGGGTACGGTAAACATTTGAAACGTCAGCTTTAATGAGGGGAATTCCCTCTAAGTCAACCCTTCTGAATTGAATGCCGTGCCCTTCATGAGCAGGACTAATTACTACATTAACAGTTGCACCGCTGTGCAGGCCAACCCCTTTCAATGAGGCGACAGATTTGAGAGTCTGCTGTTTTATCATGGACTATGTCAGTTGATTTGTATCGTCTGAAAAAACAATAAGTTTTCAACTTACAAAGATACATTTATTTCTATGGCTTCCTAATGCTTTTAAATAGTTGTTATATCTTGAACTGATTTTTTTAAAACTTTTTAATCACTTTACGATTTTTTTGGACAATTTATTAAAATTCGGTAAATCTGGTTGATATTCCAAAATGGTGTACTATACCTCCCAAATGATAGGAAGCAAAGCCATAGTCGATATTAAATTTATAAACTTTTATGCCAAATCCGGCAGAGAATCCGGCAAATGAACGCAGTCCGCTGACGGCCATTTCTCCCTGACGAAGACGGTCATAACCCAAACGAAGCCTGAATACCTCTTTTTTGCCTATTAACAATTCGAGGTTAAAAGTAAGGTGTCTGAAAATATTGTCAACAACTTCCCCTGCAGTTACTTTATCAACTATTGTAGCTGTTCCTAAAATACCATTTTCTTCCAAAGCTATGTCATCGTATCTGATATTCCATTTATGAAGGTGATGTCCGATTACCGAAAATCGTAACGGCAGGTATTTTAATTTGTGAGATACACCAAACTGTGCATCGAATGGCAATTTATGCCTTTTTCCATCTTTTGCATAGGTAGTAAACTGCGTCCCCAGATTCTTAAGTACCAAACTCAACACTAATCTTTTAGATGTATCGGCATACATTCCGGCCCAATCACTTGACCAGCCTATGGAATTGTAACCTTCAAATGTCGATGTTATTATTTTCTGATTGGTTCCAAAGCTTAGTTTTTCAGTAGCCTGAAAGCTTATACCTCCCCCAATTGCCGCTTCAGAAGCACTAAATTCACCATTTAAATCGCCATAGTCGTTTGTCCTGCCAAATTTTCCATGACTGATATGCTGTATTCCACCATGTACTGTCAGCGGTAGTTTTCCAAAATGATAAGCATAGCCAGCATAACCATGGGTTATGCCCGCGAAATAAACACTTTGCTGTACAGTTGCGGAATGGTGCATTTCACTGTTAAGTGCTGCAGGATTTTGAACCGCCAAAGACAGGTCGTTATCCTTTACCGTAATAAGACTGCCGCCCATGGCTGTGACTCGGGCACTGTATGAAAGATTCAAAAAATCATAGGTATTTCTTCCACCTGTTACCTGAGCTTCAGCAATTGTTCCAATTGAAATCAGCAAAAGAAGAAATGCAGTATATTTCATCATAATGTAAATTCTCTAGTTTTTATAATATCAGTCAGCTTTATTTTCAGAAGGTTTGAGTTCCCAAATTGTTTCGCAGGTTCCTTTTTCACAGTTCTGCTTTCGAATAAAACCCCCTTCGTCATTATAATGTTTAATGGTTCCCTCAGGAATCGGGCCATTTAGAAAATGTCCTTCTTCCTTAATTTTTCCATTTTGATGGTACATAATATAAGCACCGTTTTCAACACTTTTACTGAAAGAAACGATTTCTTTAAGCACTCCGTTGGGATAATAGGTCTTTAAATCACCTTCTATATTGTTATTTATGTATTCCCCCTCCTGATGAAGTACTCCGGTTGCGTACCAATACTTAAATGGGCCTTCATATGAGCCCAACTCAGAACTTGAAATATAGTGTAATTGCCCATTCTGGTGATAACTCTTTTCTTCACCATGCAATTTACCATTTTTATAATACATTTCCATAGCGAGTCGACCATTTTCATGATAGAGTCGGTAATATCCGTGTCGGACTTCCGTTTTTCTTAATTGCTGATATTTAGTTTCCAAAATACCTGTTGTACTTTTTGTACTTACTACCTGTATTTTGCAGGAAGCAGCTAAAAAAAGTAAGAATATAATGGAAAATATACCTGAGGAGTATTTCATATTTTTGTATATTATAATAAGAAAGGCTGTACCCAATACTGATACAGCCTTCAATTTAAACGTAAATTCGAAACAAATGGTTATTTGGTTCTATGTATTATTTTTTCTCTTCAGCAGTTGTCGCACATTTCTGTTTCATATCTTTTAATACTTCTGAACATATTTCGCTGCTTGGCTTTACATCACCTTTCGCAAGGGACCAAAAGGTACAGCATACACCTGTTCTGCAAATTTTCTTGAATTCCAGTTCACCGCTAGCATCCTCTTTGTACATTTCCAAAAGGCAATGTTCTTTATTTTTATCATAATTGCCTTTTGCTTTCAATTTTCCATTGTCGAAATATTCTACAAAGGGGCCATTCATTTCAGATTTCAGCATAAATACCTGCTCTTTGAGCTGACCGTTAGGATAGTATGTTTTCAAATCTCCTTCAATATATTCATCAACATGTTTACCTTCCTGATAGAGTTTACCATTATCATGAAAATATTTAAATGGCCCGTTGAATTTGCCTTTATCAACTAAAATTTCAGCTTTAAGTTTTCCATTATCATGGTAATGCTTTTCCACGCCTACCAATGAATCGTTTCTGAATTCTTTTTCAGTAACGAGCTTTCCGTTGATTGTAACTTTATAGTATCCTTGTTTTACTTTGCGGATAGTATCCATTTGGTACTCGGTAACTGTATTATCCAATTTCTCTTGCTTTACAGCAATAGGATTTTTAGGCTTGTTATCACAGGCGTAGGCTAACGTCATTAGCACAAATGCCATAAAAATTAAGTTTTTCATAGTTAAGTTATTTAGGTTATTAAGAATTCTTAAATTTAATGAGGAATTCAAAATAAGTTACAATTTCATTACAAAAATAATTCTTGCTCATAATATTCCTAAGAAAATAAGCAGAAAAAGTAGTTTTATCCCAGCACCGTCATTAGAGTTCGTTATGAACCAAGGCTACGCTAAGCATGAGTTGAAAAAATAATGTCAAGAGTATCGACAGAGACGCCCAATTTTATCGTTAGCTGCGGCTTGATTTTTTGTCTTGTCAGTTGCTGACGAGAAAAGCATGCCTCCGGCAACATGAGTATTCCCAAAATCGTTGATTTAAAAAGAACAAACGCACCTAGGGCTCATAATTTTTTGTGTTTAATTTAGCAATTAAAAACCCTACAAAAGGCCTCGGCACAATTGTAGGGCTTCTATTTAACTGCTTTTATAACGACTGACGTAAGAAGGTATATTTTGAACAGGATCTTAAATAAAATGAGTATTTATGGCCGATGA
>JBIKQC010000183.1:0-8311 GCA_044349855.1 Saprospira sp. | reverse complement strand
TCTTATTCAATTATAGCTAAGAACATTTGACTCCTACGGAGCCATTTTTCGCTCCAGAGGAGCGACCTGTTCTTAGTATTAAGATGTAAACAAAATTTTTAAGCCCCGTAGGGGTGACCTGTTAAAAACTGCGCATTGTTTGTATAAATACCATATGGCCAAATTATTATGGCAAATATTTCTAAGCCGTTGATGTAAAAAAAAAGACCTTTTTTAACACTTGATTCGCATAATCAACTAATAGGAATACATTTTTATAAAAGGAATTATTATTTGCGAATACAGAAATACAACCTGTTCTAATAAAAAACAAAGTTCTATAAATTCTTTTCGTAATAAATAGATAAAAGCTAATATTATCAAAGCTTTCAATAACAAAGCAAATATTGTCCTTATTGCTACGAAAATTAAATATGCTAAAAACAAACATCGTTATAATCATTTTCTCTATTATCCTATTCGCCTTTGCTGGGAGAGAAAAACCGGAAGTAGATGATAACATTTCATAAGAAATCGTGGAGGGGAAAGCTGTATTTTTATCAAATTGCAAAGCCTGCCACGATACTAATGTGCTGACGGACAAAACTGGGCCTGCATTGGGATTAACTGTTTTCAAAAGAGACAAGAATTGGTGGGTGCTGGCAACCAAAAACTTTAGCAGCCTTATTACAGAGAGAGATTCTACTGCTATTGAGTTGTACGTCGAATATAAGAATGTTGTAATGCAAACCTTTGAATACCTTTCAGAAAAAGAAATCTTAGCTATTTACGAATATGTAAAATGGAAGACGAAAAAAGTTAAACCAGAATTAGCAAAATAACAGACAGTATTGCTTTACAATTGTGTAAAGAAGGATGCGGATTCCTGATTTAACAGAAGCTGAATTGGACAGTATTTATACTTTTAGAAAGCGTGAATATGAAAAAAAGTGAGGATTAACCTTTCAATATCCTTTTATTTATCTCCTTCACCAGTCCCGGTCCCTCATATACAAACCCGGTATAAACCTGTACGAGATCTGCTCCGGCGGCAAGTTTTTCAAGGGCATCTTCGGCACTGTGAATGCCGCCTACGCCGATAATGCAAAAAGCCTTATCCGATTTTTCGGAGAGATAGCGGATGACCTCCGTGGAGCCCTTGCCAACGGGTTTTCCGCTGAGCCCGCCATTGCCGATGGCTTTCAGTTTTTCGGCATCGGTTTTCAAGCCCTCTCGAGTTGTGCTGGTATTGGTAGCAATAATGCCTTCAATTTTTGTCTGTTTTACTAGTTCGATGACCTCGTCCAATTGGGAATTGTTGAGGTCGGGAGCAATTTTTAATAGAATGGGCTTAGGTTTTACTTTATCGGCATTTCGGCGTTTTAAATCGCCAAGAAGTTCGAGTAGAAAAGCTGTATCCTGCAGCTTGGTCATGTCGCCGACATTTGGGCAGCTGACATTTACCACAAAATAATCGACCACTTCGTGCAGGGTCTCGAAACAGGAGATATAATCCTGCATCGCCTCCTCATTGGGGGTAGCGGTGTTTTTGCCGATGTTGCCGCCGATAATCAGCTTGGTTTTTCGCTTTTTCAGTTTTTCAACGGCGGCTGCTGCGCCCAGATTGTTGAATCCCATTCGGTTGATAAGGCCTTCATCTTCCGTAATACGGAAAAGTCGCGGTTTTTCATTGCCCGGCTGTGCCTTAGGCGTTAGGGTGCCGATTTCGATGAATCCGAATCCGAAACAGGATAGTTCGTCAATCCAGCGGGCATCCTTATCGAAGCCTGCTGCCAATCCCACGGGATTTTTGAATTTCAGTCCGAAGAGCTCGCGTTCCAGTCTTTTGTCTTCGATGCTGTAAAGGCTTTTTATAATGTATTTTACACCGGGAATGCGGCAGAGAAAAGTGAGCCAGCCGGTGACAAAATAATGTGCCCGTTCGGGCTGCATGCTGAAAAGCAGTGGTTTTATAATGAGCTTATACAAATTTCAGATCGGGAGATTTCAGATTAAGAGAATTTTTAGACTTGAATAGCTTGATTATTTG
This sequence comes from Saprospira sp., assembly GCA_044349855.1. Lineage (GTDB taxonomy): Bacteria > Bacteroidota > Bacteroidia > Chitinophagales > Saprospiraceae > Saprospira. The sequence goes on along the minus strand of JBIKQC010000183.1, from coordinate 6,282 downwards.
GAGCAAAATTAGTAATATCAAACTGAAATTGAAAACATAACTGCTTGAAATGCAAAAAAAGCCGCAACCTATACAGATTGCGGCTTTTAAAATGAATATTGACAACACTAGTATGATTTATTGATAATAACCTTTTTAACGCTGCTGCTAAAATTCGATTCAAGCTGAAGGTAATATACTCCATCTGCCAAATGACTCAAATCGATATTGAGATTACCCTCGGCAATGTTTTGGTACACAACTCTGGATCCGATAGTATTGAACACAGATAATTTACCGGATTTCAAGCTGTTAATAGTAAATGTGCCGTGGTTGGGATTGGGATAAAAGCTAAAATCTTCCTTATTGTTTCCGCAATTAACCGACATGATTTTTGAATAAAAAGTTTGACCGTCTAAGTCAACCTGTTTGATTCTATAATAAGCATAACCTTGAATCGGATTTTCGTCAGTGAAACTGTAATAGATGGAATGTGTACTGTTGCCGATAGCTGCTATAGTTTTTAGATTTTCAAATTCAATTCCATCAACACTGCGCTGCAACTCAAAATAGTTGTTGTTTAATTCTGATTGGGTTTCCCAGGAAATAAGCACCTCAGATTCATTAATACATTCAGCTGTGCTGTTTGACAGGCTTACAGGTAGCAAAAGCAATGAACAGTCCGCATTGTTAAAAGAATTGATACAGAAATTAAAACTGCAACCGCAGCCGGCAAATCCGTCCAGCTGAATATAATAAGTGCTGCCATTGACTACTGAAAACTGACCACTAAAGTCATTGTCATTGTTCGGATTTAGTGTTATAGAGCAGGTGGATGAATTGTTTGGACAACCGGTACTTGCATTGTAAATCGACATCTGAGTGCCATTGGCACAAGCGCAGTCCTGATCCTGAAGGAAAACAAATGCTGTGCCTGTATAGGTCGCCGCATAAGATACCCAAATGTTGTTTTCTGTAGTTCCTGAACATAGCGTATTGTTAATATCAACAGTAGCATTGGAGGTGGTGAGGTTATAACCTTCACCAAAATTTATCTGAACAGCATTTGAACAGTTATCATTGGGTGGAACAAAATTAGTAGAAGCTGTGAGGCAGGCAAAGGCATTAGTTGCATTTCCTGTTAAAGAGGGAGTAATCAGCATATAATAGGTAGTTCCTGTAGTTGTTGCCATAGTATTTCCGCTAAGGTCACCTGCTGTCACAGTCAAACATCCTGCAGGAGTAAGTCCTGCAGTACAGGTTGAATTTGTTGGCATGCCCGTGAAAACGCTGTAATCATAACCTGAGCCACCGTAGTTAGCAACATTTATGGAAGTCGTTGTAGCTGTAAAACGTACCCAATAACCCTGCTGACCTACATCTGTGCTGCCGCAGCTCTGTTCAACGAAATTAAGATACGGAGCACCTGCCATGCTCGCACCGGCATCACGACCTGTTGAACTGGTAGAAAGCAAATTGTTTTGCTCGTCATACATACGGCCGCTGATATTATTGCAGTCTCTTGCAAGATATAAATCCCTGGGATTGGCACAGGTGCCTATAGGTGGCGGTGGGGGAGGTGTTTCATGGGTAGAAATACAAAAAGAACCAACGGTTGTTGTTTTTCCATCTACCTGTACAAAGTATGTCCGACCGATAACAAGGCCAGTGAGATCTATCTCTGCGCCGTTATTGGTACAGCCAATTTCGGTAAATACACCTCCACAGGCTCCGGTGGAGGAGGAATAAACGGCTGATATCAGAGAAGTGCCAAGAGTTCCGTCCCCGAAATTGACTGTTATACTGTCATCTGTTGCTGAAAATGAATACCAGACTGAGTTTTCAATGTTAGCAGGGCCGGTTACACAGCTTGGATCTGGATCGCCACTATCTGTGGAACCTACATTGCTGCCATTTATACAAACAGCGCCAACTGTAAGTGAAGTTGCTGCACAACGGGTATCATTTGTTGGAGCTGGACCGGCTGAGATACAGAAATCTCCGTCGTTACCACTGACACCGTCCAACATTATAAAGTAAGTAGTGCCAGCAATTAGACCTGTAGCTGATACTACACCGACACCAAGCACACAGGCCAATTGGGTTAAGGTTCCACAGGTTCCGGAGTAAATAAGCATACCTGTATTTCCGTAGGAAAGTGTTCCTGCAAGTACACTTACAGCCAAGGTAGTTTGGCCTGCAGGCAATGTAACACTGTACCAGACTGACTCGTTCCAATCTGTTGCTCCACCTGCCCAACAGGCAGGTTCTGCAGCAATACCGTCAGCGACAACATTAGCGGATGTATTGGTGCCCATAACACAGGCACCGCTGTAGGCAAGGGTAACAGCAGTGCCACAGGTATTATTTGCAGGCTGTGCAAATAAAAAATGACTTAGCATCATAGCGATGCAAAAAATTGAAGATATTTTCATAGCTTTAAGGGGTAGGGGGAGTTAAAAAAGATTATTCATTTAGAGGATTTTAAATATTTTTTTTCTTCTGCTATTATTTTAATGGGGATTTTATAATTTGAGTCTTCTATAACTCATAATAATTTAGATACACTTTATGGAAATAGTGCACATACAACAGCTGGTGCTTTTATTCTAAAAGCTCCTCTTTATTTCGGTATATGATAAAAATTGATATAGTTTTATAGGCCCAATTATTTCATTAGGAACATAAATAATCGATAAAGTATTGATTATAAATAATTTGTCATAATTCTAGCTAATTGTCTTTTCAATGCTTTGCATTAAAGACTTAAGCCAATGTACAATTCACAATATTAGTATTGTTTTCTAATGCATTATTTGGGATTAAGAGTAACATTTGTTTTACTGGCTATTAAATAAATTCGTGTTTGTTCGAATTTAATCAGACAATGTTTTTATTTAAATACATTGTAAGCAGTCCAGGTTCTTTCATCGGTATTGTAGAAAAATGCACGGTTATTAGTAAATGAGAAAAGGAACATCTCGCCTAAAACTTCTTCTTCTCCAATATTGGTTTCTGCCGTTTTTTTGCCTTTTCTGTCAAAGAAATATAGTTTTTTCAGATCAATATTTAATAAGACATATTCGAAACCTTTTTTACCCGTATAACCAACAGTCTGATTGAAAAATAAAAGTTCTTCATCGCTGATGTCCAATTTTAAACTTGAGATACTTTTAGGGTTTTTTTGGCCATAAAATTTAAGCCCATAGTTTTGTGCGTCGAAGAATACAACAGCTTTTTTTACAGGATCAAAGGTTCCAACAGATTGAAAGTCCGGCTGATTCTGACCATCATCAGTAGATTCAGTCACATGAGTAGTCATGTCTTTTCTCAGGGTTATACTATACCAACCCTCATCTCCGGATGCATTTAATTCCAATGATCTTGTTTTAGGATTATACCACATTCCACGCGTATCTGCGCCAATAAAGTTAGAATAGGATGATTTTCCTTTGCTGTCAAAGGCTTCAAATGGAAAATTCTCATTTCCTGCAATAACAGTGAAATAGAGTTTTTTTTCAGGATGCCAAACAACCGCCGATGCATTGTAGCCTTCTTCTGAAACAAAAGTATATGTTAAGTCTTTAATGGCTTTTGTGAGCGGAGCTTGAGCACAAATTAATGTCTGTACAGAGAGCATCAAAAAGGTAAAAAAGAATTTGTTCATTGGTTAAGAATTTGTCTAATTGGTAAAATTAATTTTTTTGATGCTTTAGTAATTGAAACAAAATTACAATTATATATTTGAGTTAACAAACATTAAAATACTAAAATGACTAGAATCATAAATTCTTAAAGTGAAAACTGATAAGCTTTTAATCAATAAAACAGTTCTTGTATGAAGTCCTATAATCTGCTGGAAAATATACTTTTTTGGCCAACTTTTTTATCGGATAAAAGTTTAAACAACTTTCTGAAAGGAAAAACTGTGCTCATCAGCGGTGCCAGTTATGGTATCGGAGAGGCACTTGCTATGCGGCTATCTTCATCTGCTTGCAGACTGATCTTGGTTGCAAGAACGGAAGAAAAACTATTGGAAGTTCAAAAAAAAGTTCAGAAAAATGGGTGCGATGCAGATATTTTTGTTGCCGATCTTACAGTAGAGGCAGGCCTCGATAAACTGATTGCTTATATCTCATCAAAACCCAAAGGGATCGATATTTTCATAAACAATGCCGGAAAGTCTATACGGCGCTCGATTTATGATTCGCTTGACCGCTTTCACGATTTTCAACGGACAATGGCACTCAATTATTTTGCTCCGGTAAAACTGCTGCTGTCTTTGATTCCTATATTGGAGAAAAATAAGGGGCAGATTATCAATGTTTCAGCTGTGAATGTGCTTATGGTTCCTGCACCGAAATGGGCGGCTTATCAGGCTTCCAAAACAGCCTTTGATCAGTGGTTGCGGTCCGTTTCGCCTGAGTTGGAAGTAAAAGGAATAAGCACAACTGCCATTTATTTGCCATTGGTCAGAACCCGTATGATAGAACCTACAGCCGCTTACAGTAAAATGCCTGCAATGCAACCCGAACATGTAGCGAGGATTATTGCAAAATCTATTTACACAAAAAGACGTATATTTGTACCTTGGTGGGCAATGTTTGGGATATTGGGATCTGTAATTTTCAGGGGATTGTGGGAATGGGCAGTGCCAATAAATTTGAAAAATAAATAATATGCGTATATTTGCACGCGTAGCCTGCGTACAGATTTGACAACTTTTTAAAAGTTGTCAAATCTATGCGCGGCCGCAGGTGCAAATGAAGAAATGATTAACATATGAATCTGATTTATAAATTATACAAAATACAGTTATTCAGCATTCTCGGAATTTTCCGAGTGCTGTTGTCTATTCTGAAAGAGGGTGTCAATCTGACAACCCTCTTGGCTTGGGCTGCACGGACACATGGCAATAAAATGGCAGTGGTAGATGAGAATGAAACGCTGACTTACAGTGAATTGTATTCACAGACCTTGGATTTATCGGCTGCTATAAAGCAGAGATATCCCAAAACAAAGTTAAAAGCGGCAATTATTGCCAAAAACAGTGCGGAGCTTTTAAAATTAATTTTTGCGCTTTCCCGTAGCGGCGCCGATGTTTATCTGTTAAACGTAGAAATTAAACCCGAGCAATTTCAGCGCCTGCAAGATAGATTTGTATTCGATTTGGTCATTTGTGATAATGATTTTTATCCGGTTTTGGAAAGCGCAGCGTGTGGTGCTGAATTCCTTAAAATGTCTGAACTCGACACTTTGTCGTCTCCCGATAAATTTAGGCTGAAAAGAGCTTATCGGGGGCAGCTTATAGTGCTTTCAGGCGGAAGTACGGGCGATCCAAAAGCGGCTGCACGAAAGCCCTCCCTTTTTCATTTTTTGAATCCCTTTTTTGCGCTGCTGCGCGATGTTGAGTTGGATAAATACCGCTCTGTTTATGTGGCTACACCTATTTATCACGGATTTGGTGTTGCGGCAGTTATAACGGGCATGGCTTTGGGAGCAACCCTTTTCCTGCGCCGCCGTTTTGATGCCGCTGAGGCCTGTGCATTTGTTGCTAAAAATAACATTGAAGTCATCACATTGGTGCCACTTATGCTAAAGCGAATGTTACAGCATTCAGCAGAAAGTCTTGCAGCAGTGCAGGCTTTTCTTACCGGTGGCGCTCCACTAAGTCCCGATGTAGTGGTCCTTACTAAAGAAAAAGCAGGTAATAAACTATTTAATCTTTACGGTACTACTGAGGCCGGTTTCTGCATTTTGGCCAAGCCGGAAGATCTGAAATGTTCCATTATCACTATCGGAAAGCCGGTGAAGGGTGTAAAGCTACATATTTTGGATAAAAATGATAGGCCTGTAAAACAGGGAGAAATTGGAAGACTCTGCGTAAAAGCGGCCTGGTCGGTCAAGAAATCTGAGTTTATTGAAACAGGCGATTTGGGCTATATTGACATGGAAGGACTGATTTATCTTCGTGGCAGAATTGATGATATGATTGTCTCCGGCGGAGAAAATGTTTATCCGCTTGAATTGGAAAACATTCTGCTGCAGCACCCGGATGTTGATCAGGCTGTGGTTTTGGGTATAGAGGATCCTGATTTCGGTCAACGCCTGCGTGCTATTGTTCAGCCGCAAAAAGATTCAGCTGTCAACTGTGAGGAACTGATGTCCTGGTTGAAACAAAGAGCTACGCGTTATCAGATGCCAAAAATTATAGAATTTAAAGAAATTGCTTTTTCTGAATTGGGAAAGGTGAATAAAATAATTTAATTCAGAATTAAAAAATAAATAAAACATTAAAATGAA
>JBIKQC010000182.1:0-8352 GCA_044349855.1 Saprospira sp. | reverse complement strand
TCACATATCTCTGGTCAAATGGACAAACTACAGCTTCAGTTAGCGGTCTTGGTACAGGAAACTACAATGTAACCGTTTCCGATCTGAACGGATGTTCTGAAATTGCAACAGTAACTATCAGCGAGCCTTCAGAAATTACAGTTTCTTTGGCTTCACTCAATTTCTCAGGTTACGAGGTAAGTTGTAATGGTGCTTCTAATGGTGAAATAACAGCTACAGTGACGGGCGGCACCGGGCCATACTCATTTGTTTGGTCTAATGGCGGTATGACTTCTGTAATGACAGGTCTCAGCGCAGGTACTTACAATGTTACGCTCTCAGACGATAACGGATGTACTGAAGTGGCTTCTTTTACAATCAATGAGCCTCAGGTACTCAGCAGTACAGTCAGCGTAAACAATACAATAAGCTGTAATGGTTTGGCAGACGGATCCATGTTTGTTACAACAACAGGCGGTATGGGAGTTTATCAGTATTTTTGGTCAAACGGCCAAACAAATACTACCGCAACAGGATTGACTGCAGGTTCATATAGTGTAACTGTAATAGATCTGAATGGTTGTCAGTCTTTCAATACCGGACTTATTATGACTGAACCTTCAGTATTGAGTATAAACCATATCAGTCAGGATGCATCCTGTTCATTGCCTAATGGCGCTATCAATACTACAGTAAGCGGTGGAACGACAGCATACAGTTTTATATGGTCAACGGGAGCTACTACAGAGGATCTTACAGCAATCAATACAGGGATTTACAGCGTAACTGTTACTGATAACAGAGGCTGTACAGTTGAATTGTCGGATACATTGTTCCAGAATAATCTTCCGCTTACCCTTACAGGAGATATTGTTTCCAGTATCTGTTATTTCAACAATACCGGCAGTATCAATGTAACTGTCACAGACGGACAGGCTCCATACAGTTTTGAATGGTCAAACGGCGGAGCTGCTGCCATGGTAGATGGATTGGCTGAAGGTACTTACTTTGTAACAGTAACAGATAACAGTGGTTGTACTGCGACAACATCTTATAATATCCTGATATTGGAAGATGAGCTTTCTCTGACATTGACCAGCCCACTTTATGCCAATGGCTTTAACGTCTCAACACATGCTGCAACAGATGCTGCAATCAATGCAATTGTGAATGGCGGAGTGAGCAATTACAGTTATAATTGGTCAAACGGATTACAAACTGAAGATCTGGCAGGTGTACCTGCAGGTGCATATACCCTCACAGTAACAGACGATAACGGATGTCAGATTAGTGCCGGCATTACGCTGACCGAACCTGAAGCCGGTCTTCCTGAAATGCCGGAAGGTATATCACCGAATGCAGACGGCAAAAACGATGTTTTTGTTATTCGCAATATCGAATTCTATCCTGAAAACAGCATTTATATCTATAATAGATGGGGTGAAGAGCTCATTAGCTATGAAGCTTACAATAACAGCAGTATCAGCTGGTCAGGTCTCAACAAGAATGGTGATGAACTGCCTGAAGGTACCTACTTCGTTGTAGCAATCATAACTGTTAAAGGAGAAGAATTGGTATTGAAAGGACATGTCGATATCAGAAGATAAATTGGGGAGGGAGCTTCCCAAAGGAAGCTCCCAAATCCTAAATTTTGGTTTTCAACCAGACATTATAAACTAATAATATGAAAAAAATATATTTAAGTCTGATACTGATGCTGACAACAGCAATGAGCTACGGACAACAGGAACTACAGATGAGCCACTATCTGTTTAACGGTATGTTTTGGAATCCGGGTTATACCGGAAGCAATCCTTACATGCGATTTACTGCAATGTACCGCCATCAGTGGACATCTTTTCCGGGCGCACCGCGAACCGGTATGTTTTCAGCCGATATTCCGTTGGTTCACAATAATATGGGGCTTGGACTTCAGGTGGTATCCGATAATATCGGTGTAAGCTCAATGAATGAAGTTTTTGGTAACTATGCCTATCAGGTGAAATTCAACAAAAAGATGGCATTGGGACTAGGCATTCGTGCGGGTGTATCTATCTACAACGCTAGATTGAGCGACCTTTTAATATGGGATGAAGGAGATGTGGAATTTGATACCGATATACGCCAAATGGTTATTCCAAAAGTCGGATTCGGTGCTTATTTTCATGGAGAGAATTTCTATTTGGGCGCATCAATTCCAACTCTTTGGGCTTATGACAGAGATCATGAGTTGAATATCGATATCAATAATTCTTCTTTTTTGAGAAGACATTATCTTATTTCCGGTGCTTATGTATTTAAATTGGGAAAGGATGTTATTTTGAAACCGTCGGTATTGACAAAGTATGTAAAGAATGCGCCATTTCAAGGAGATTTGAATTTAACAGTAGGATATAAAAATATGGCATTCCTAACCTTTGGTTACAGAACAAATGCAGCTGCTATAGCTATGATTGAGATTAGACCAATTGATGCCTTTCGTTTTGCTTATGCCTTCGATATGTCAACACCTAAGTATCTTCGTATGTATGGTGGAACTACACATGAGGTTATGTTGGGTTATGATTTGATCCAAAAAACTGCTAAATACAAATCACCACGCTATTTCTAATATCAGGTATGGGTTGGCAGAAATAAGTAAAAAATATTTCTGCCCTCATTTCCTTATTCTTAAAAAACAATTTAAAAAATTAACATGAGAATAATCAGCATATTAACACTGACATTAGGTATATTGGTACTGTCAGGGTGTAAACAAAGTTACATAAGTAAGGGCGACGAAGCGTATAATAATTTAGCATTTAAAAAGGCTATTAAAAATTACGAAAAAGCAGTTGGCAAAAAAGAAGACTCAAAACTTCATGCTAAAATAGCAAGCGCCTATGAACGGATGAATAATTCAGCAAAGGCCGAGGAACATTATGAAATTGCATTAAAAGATGAGAATGCAGATGACAGCATTCATTTTAATTATGCCAAATCATTGGTTTTTAATGGAAAACAGGATGAAGCAATAGCTGAGATAAATTTATATCTTCAGAAACATCCTGGTGATGAATATATTAAAGATTGGGTCTCAAAACAAACTAAAATAGGTGAATTTGATGAGTTTGAGCCTGATCGTATAAACATGGTACTTCTACCGATTTCAGGCTTTTCAGGCACATTTTCCGCTTGGCCGAATAAGGATATTGTTTATTTTATTGGAGAAAAAGAAGCAGAAACAGGCGCTATTGTTAATCCATGGAACGGTAAGGCATTTTTAGATGTATTTCAGATTCAAAAAGGAGTAGACAACAGCTGGTCTGAACCAAAACCAATAAAAGGTGATATGAATTCTATACTTCATGATGGTCCAATTACTTTAGATTCCTCCGGACAAACTGCATACGTCACCAAAAGTGCTGTAAAGGATAATAACAAACGGAAATTGGATGACGAGCAGTACAATCAACTGATAATTGCCGAATACAAGAAAAATATCTCCGGGAATTGGACTTTTTCTAAAGATTTATCATTCAATCAGGCTAAATCTTCGACAATGCACCCTGCTCTGACATATGACACTAAGTTTCTATTCTTTTCTTCTGATAGAGAAGGCGGTAAAGGTGGAAACGATCTGTATATGGTTGAATTCGATGGCAATAAAAATACCTGGGGAGAAGCCCAAAATCTTGGACCTAACATCAATACGCCCGGTAATGAGGTATTCCCATTTGCGTATATCAAAGACACGCTTTTTTTCTCATCTAACGGACATGGCGGAATGGGAGGATTGGATGTATTTGTAAGTATTTTTGACGGCTCTGCCTGGTCTCATCCCCGCAATTTAAAAGCTCCAATCAATACAAATTTTGATGATTTTTCTTTCTATAGAGAAAAAAATGGTCTAGCAGGTTATTTGTCTTCAAATCGTACTGGAAATGATAAGATTTACAGTTGGGGTGTACACGACCCCGTGTTCTTATTGGTTGGTAAAGTAATTGATAATGACAGAGACCCTGTTCCTTATGCCAATGTAGTTCTTATGAGAGGCAATAAAGTTGTAGATTCTGTTATGACAGATCATTCGGGTGAATTTACCATGCCTTTGGAATGGAAAAAAGACTATGAAGTTAGCGGATCTAAAATCACACAAAAGACCAATACTGTAAATGTAAGTACTGTAGGAAGAACCAATTCAGATACCATTAAAGTAGAATTAAATTTGGAGAGTCCTGAATTTTTAGTAAATGGTATTGTGATTAACAAAAACAATAAGGCGAGACTCCCAAATGTAAAAGTGGAATTACTGAACAGTGAAGATATTAGGCTGAACGAAGTTCAATCAGACGCTAATGGTAAATTTAAATTCCGACTCAATAGTAACACGGATTACAGTATTTACGGAAGTCTCAAAAATAACTTTACCCGCAAAGTTGAGGTTTCAACTATAGGTTTGAATGAGTCCAAAACATTTGAAGTCGTATTGGAATTGGAAGAGTTGAAAGAAGATGCTACTGTTTTACTTAATAACATCTATTATGATTATAACAAATGGAATATTCGCTCTGATGCAGTTGGTGATTTGGATAATCTGCTCCGTTTCATGAAGGATAATCCGGGCGCAAGAGTTGAATTACGCTCACATACAGACTGTCGCGGTACCGGCAGCTATAACCTCTCCCTTTCTGATAAACGTGCAAAATCTGCTATGAAGTATCTGAGTTCAAGAGGAATTGATTCCGGTCGTATGGAATACAAAGGTTATGGCGAAACAGTTTTAGTGAACGGATGTAAAGATGGGGTAGATTGCTCTGAAGAGAAACATCAGGAAAACCGCCGAACAGAATTCAAAGTTTTATATTTGGACAAATAATATATTTAACTTATTTTTGAGTAAGTGCCCGTTGCATCTTTCGATTTGCACGGGCATTTTATTAGTGTCAGATAAATAATAATTTAGATTTACGCCAGAATCTAGCGTAGCCCAATTCTCTCTTACCTGCGACGCTTCAAAAGGTTGAAACCCATTATTTAGCTTCTCGGTTTTTACGGTTATATCCGTAAATAAAAAAAGCTCCCGAAGGAGCTTTTTAGAGAAGGTCTAAACCTTATTTCTTGCTTTTTTTGATGTCATTTTCAATTTCAGCAACTTTTTTCTTCTGAGTTTCGATTTCGGCTTTTTTCTTGCCCTGATCCTCAGCTTTCAATTTGATTTCTTCCTCAGTTTTTTTGATATTTTCTTCCATCTTCTTGATGGTAGCTTTGTAATCTTCTATATCGCTTTTGCGCTTAGCTTCTTCTTTTTCCAAGTCTTTAAGATCAGACTCCAGCGTTTTCAAAACTTTTTCCTCTTCTTTGAGTTTCTGCTCGAGCATATCTGATGAAACTCTTTGGCTGAATTTATCCATCATTTTACTGGCCACCTCAAACTGTTTTGGAAAATCTTTCTGTGAGAGGTAAGTAATGCCAAGATTAAACCAAACAACGATTGCTGAACCCTTTTCAGCTCTGTCATCGATTCGGGCATAAACATCAACTGAGTTTTCGCTCATTTCTTTGATTGTTGCGTCATCTGTAAAGAACTCTTTTTCTTTTTTGGAAAAGTTGGTTTTCCCTTTGTAATCTTTGATAAAAGATTCCCAAGCGTCCTTCACTTGATCCGCAGTAGCCAAAGGAAATTCCATGACGAGTGCAGGATAGGTTCCTTTGCTATTTGCGCTCATTTCTTCTTTTAGTGTGAGTTTTTGCGCCATAACTGTATGGCCCAGCATCAATAGAAGTGCCAATGGTAAAAACAGTTTTTTCATAATCTTTGATTTTTTTTAAGTTTAATATTTGATTCCATGAATAAAAATAAGGAATTTAAATTAATCTATCTAAAATTCGGCCAAAAATCCAATGAACAATACTTTTTAATAAAAACTACAGAAATACCTTTTAACTCAGATTACTACTTGGCAGTTTTTTTTGAAAAAAATAAAAAAATCACCAACCATTTTTTTTTAGCTATCGTTTTCAAATTAGACTAAAGGTTGTTAGTTTACTAACAGGCAAAATGCAATAATCAGTAGAATGAACTTAGGAAATGTAGGGCAATGCCGGCGGGTGTTGCCCTATTTTTTATTAACCCGATCCGTTTTTTGAGTCCTAAAGATTTCAAATAACGGATTTGAGACTATATTTAAGATCGAATTGGAAACTTTGCCTATCTTTGTTTAAACAGACTTTTCAATATAACCTATATGAATCGCTTTACTAATATATACCTGATATTTTTTTTACTGCTCGCATACATTGCCAAAGCGCAGCCATTGACAGTTGTCGGGGGCTGGGAATCTTTTATTTCCTATAATTTTTCCAAGGCTGTTGCCGCTTCGGACAACACCATTTTTTCGGCCAATGAGCTCTGTATCTCCAGTTATAATTTGGATGATTATACAATTCGAATTCATAACAAAATAACCGGATTGAGTGACATGGGGATAAGTACTATAGCTTTTAACAGGCATTATAACGTACTTATCATTGCCTATACCAATGGAAATATAGATCTGATGAAGACCGGTGGTAGAGTGGTAAACCGACCAGCAATAAAAATGAATACAGTTATAACAGGGGATAAATCCATAAAACATATTTTTTGCGACAGCAATCAGGTATATTTCTCTACTGATTTTGGCCTGGTGAATTTTGATATGGAATTGGAGGAGTTTGGCTTTAATACCTTTACGCCCAGTGTCCGTGTTAAATCATCTGCCCGTATGGGAAATTATCTGTATATATCAACCAATCTCGGAATTTACAGAGCTTCACAAACTGTGAATCTGTTAGATTTTAATAATTGGGAGAGAATGGGTACTGCAGATGGCCTTTTTTCAAATAATTTTGAATCCCAGTCAATTTCATTCATGAATGGCGCACTCTATGCCGACGTGAATGACACAATTATGCGTTTTGACGGAAGCCTTTGGGCTCATATTCCGACGACTTATTTGGCGGATAATACTACTTTGCCTTTTTGCTATTCCGGTTACCAGAATTTTAAAATGCAGACCAATCTGTTCAATTCATTGATTTCCATCTCTACAGGAAACAGCTTTGCCTTTGTTTTGGACAGTGATGGCAAATTGACTAAGCTTTATTTTGATCCTACTTCAATTGGCAATGTTTACGATGCTGTTTTGGATAGAAGTACCTCACTCTGGACGGCCAATCAGAATGGACTGCACCGACAGCTGAGTACCGGCGGTATTGAACTTGTGGCATTGCCCGGGCCCTATACCAACCGTTTTTCTGATATGGCTGTAAGTGACAAAGGTACTTTGTGGTGTGCAGGATCTATTCGCAGTTTATTGGGCCCGCAATACGACAGAACAGGCGTTTACAGGTACGGCATTAGAAATTGGAATAATTTCAATGAGAAACTCAACAATGAGCTCTTAGGGATTTATGATATCAATTCCGTAGCAATTCACCCAAAAAGCAGAGCAGCTTATTTCGGCTCTTTGATGAGCGGTATTATAAGAATTACGACAACTGACAGCATTCAAATTATAGACAAAATTACAAATCCCGGCAGTACATTGGATTATGCAACCGGAAATCCAGGTATCACAAGGGTTGCCGGCCTTGCATTTGATGAAGATGAAAATTTATGGATGGCCAATAACCTTACCTTTAATCCGATCGTTGTTTGGAAAAAAGACGGATCATGGCTTAAATTTCCTTTTTCTTATGCCGAGTTTTCTTACATGACGATCGACCGATTCAACAACAAATGGATCCTGCGACGAGATGGGCAGGTTACTGTATATGACAGCGGCGACGATATAGACATAGCGAGCGATGACAGAGCTGTAACACTTAACAGTTCAAACAGTAATCTTGGCGGAAATGTTACCAGTCTTGCGGCAGACAGAAATGGCTCAATATGGGTGGGAACAAGCAATGGGGTCACTATATATAACTGTAATGTGTTTGAAGGAAACTGTCCGGGTCTTCGGCCGGTTATCAATCCCGATAATTTCAACGGCCGATTGCTCGAGGCAGAAAATGTGCGAAGTATTGCTGTTGACGGTGCAAACAGGAAATGGGTGGGTACCGATAATGGCGTCTTTTTGCTGGATGCAGAAAATTATGAGCAGATCCAATTTTACAATGAAGACAACAGTCCGCTTTTCAGCAACCGTATCAATAAAATTACCGTGGACGGAGAATATGGGATGGTTTACATTGCGAGTGAAAAAGGCCTGCAGGGTTATAGGGCAGAGACTACTGACGGCAGCAGTTTCATGAACAGAAAAGAGGTGATCGTTTTTCCTAATCCGGTAAGGCCGGAACAGGATGGCCCTGTTTCCATAAAGAATTTGGCGGAGGATGCGAATGTAA
>JBIKQC010000181.1:0-8385 GCA_044349855.1 Saprospira sp. | reverse complement strand
GTATTGCCGGAATATGCGGAAGAAGCAATAGGATTATTTATCAGAAATATTGTTCCGGGTTTCGACATTTCTGATGAAGACACGATGTACAGCTTGTTGAAAAATGTACAGCAGAATTTTCTGAGGACAATTGAAATGGAGTTCTCCGCACCTGAAATCATCAACAGTTTTCAGGATCAGAGACCTGATGTTCTTTTTGTTTTTGAAAACTATCCCTATGAGAAGATTCAGGGCAATAAAATTAGCGGGGAACTTATTTACAACCATGAACTTACAGGATATCCGCTCACTTTTTTAATCATGCCTGCCGATAATGATATACAATTAAAATTTATTTATGATTCCTCTCTTTTCAATGGCGAGTTCATAAAACAACTCTCCGATAAATTCAAATCACTGGTCCTATTCTTCAATAACAATCTGCACAGCCCTATCCATCAATTGGAATCACAGTTGGAGAAAATAGAAGTTAAAACAGTTAAATACCCGATTTGGTATGATGAAATAATTACGAAAAGTCAATTGTCAAAAAATTTTGTAAGCAGTACTGCGGGTCCTGAAAAAATCAACTATCAATACATTGAAAATTACGCCTTAAGATTTTTAAAGCATTTTGAACAGTTGCCCAGATCCGGCAGAATAGCTGTATTTGGTTATAAAAATGAACTTCTGCCTGTCATTGCTTATGCAATTATGAGGAATGGTTTTGTATATGTTCCAATACATAATGCCTGGCCAATTGAAAGAATCAATCAAACATTAAAAATTGCAGATTGCAGGCACCTGATCGTTTTGAATGAAGCGGATAAGGCTTTGCAGTTTGATGGCATTCAGGTACACCATAATGTTTTTCAAGAGGATAATGTAGAAGATTTAACATGCTGTCATCCGCATTTTGAGGAAGAAGCCTATGTGCTTTTTACCTCAGGATCTACAGGAAGCCCAAAAGGTGTTTCCCTGACCCATAGAAATTTATCTTCTTTTTTGGATGCCTGTCTTCGTCATACCAAACCGGAAGATTTTGATATAATATTCAGTTTTACCAACATTGCTTTTGACCTTTCCATTTATGAAAACCTTTTTGGATTGTATTCAGACAAACCCATACATGTTATTCAAAAACCGGAGCAGTTATGGTCCGAATTGCAAAAACATCGACGCATACTACTGAATACCGTCCCTTCTGTACTCAACAGACTCGGAGAATCAGAAATTCCCAATATTTCGGTTATACATACTGCAGGTGAACCATTTACTGAATCGGGTTGGCAACAATTAAAAAAATACAATCAGGATATCCGGATAATAAATTGGTATGGTCCAACTGAAACCTCTACCTATTCTACCTGTATAAATCTGAGTGAACAATTTGACAATTCTGTTGGCTACGCTCTAGAACATGAAGTAGTTTTAGTTGCCGATGCCCTTGGACTTCCACAAATTGATTGTCTGCCGGGTGAAATTATCATAGGCGGAGATGGGGTTGCCAATTATCTTTTTCCGGATAACGGAAAATTTATTTCAACTTCCAAAACCAACTTCTACAGAACCGGAGACAGAGGATATTTGAAAGACAATAAGCTCTATTTATTGGGCAGAACAGACAGACAGGTAAAAAGACTGGGCCAAAGATTTGAACTTTCAGAAATTGAACAAAGTCTTATTTCCGATTTTTCTAATATCAAACGGGTCTATTACCATAAAACAGAAGATAGTAATTTTATACTCTTTATTGAATCCGGAGAAAATTCAACAGCTGAAATAAAAAAATATCTGGAGCTTAAATTTCCGCCATATATGCTGCCTGACAGCATTTTATGTTTAAACGCTTTTCCTGAAAACAGCAACGGCAAGATGGACATTTCCACTATGTTGTCTGAGTTGGAGTCTGACGACTCACAGGATCCGTTTGACAATGAACTTCTGTCGGCGCTTAAAAAAAGAGATGCCATTTTTAGACCACTAAAAGGGAATCTGAGTTTTATTGCACAGGGGGGAGATTCCATCATCGGGCTGCGCATGATCAGCAAAATGAAACAATTGGGATACCGGGTTGAAATATCAGACCTGCTCAATGCAGACAGTATCAACGAATGGGTGGAATCATTAAAAACAGCCTCAAATCAAGAGCTAGTCTTATCAGGCGATGTTCCCTTTTTAACTCCAATTCAAAAATGGTTCAGGGAAGAATATCCGGGCAATAAAAACCATTTCAACCAAAGTATCTTATTGGAGCTTTTCCTGCCCCTAAGTGCTTCAGAAACATTTGAATTGCTAAAGAACTGCTTTGCAGAAATAACTTTTCTTCAAAATGTTTTTAAAGAAAAATGGGTTAAAGCAAAGGAAGCGCTCTGCCGCTATATTGAAATTCAGGATGAAGCTGAAATAGAAGCACACTGCAGCCGGCTTCAGGAATCATTTGACCTGACGGAGGGTCCTGTCGCTGCTATTGCTTTATTCGTGTCAGCGCAGAGAAAATTTCTGTTCCTCAGTTTGCATCATTTTTATTGTGACGGTATCAGTTGGCGAAACCTGATGGACCATTTGCAAAGTTCCATAAATGGAAAACCAAATAGCCAGCCCGATTCAAAGGTATTTGCCAAAGTATTTCAAAAAAATATTGAATTTGGTTCAATGGATGAAGGTTCCGACTATTATCCGGAAAACATCCAAAATCCATTTAAAAATGAGACCATTTGCACTTATGCAGCATCTCAATTTATCAGTTTTGAATGGAATGAAAGTCAGAGTCATTACTTCTTGAGAGAATGGAACAGGGAGTTAAGCCTGAATGAAAAATTTGTATCTTACTTTCTTATGAGCTGGCTCAGGAGCAATAAGTCCGGGATCAGTATTTTTCTGGAAACACATGGCAGACAGTATGAACAAATTCCTGAGATTGCAGATGCGCTTGGCTGGTTTACACAGTTTTATCCTTTAAGCGACAGGCATTATCCTGAAAAGGAAGAAGCTATTATTTCCTATGTCAGGGAAAGTTTCAGGAGGCTGCCGAATTTCGGATTGGGTTATATGGGTATGAGCAATTGGCAACGTCCGCCATTTCCGGTACTTTTGAATTTCCTGGGCAGTTTTGACGAAAACTGGGGCGGAATGGCAAAGCCAATGAATTTGAATACCGGTGAGCAGGTCGATCCTAAAAATCCACTGCTTGCCTTTGTCGAAATTAATGGGATTATACTTGAAGGGAAAATAAAATGGATGTTCCGGGCACAGCCTTCTTTCCGGCTTGATCTGTTTGCAGCGCAATGGAACAATTTAATCAATGCGGAAATGGGGACTGTGACAATTCCGGGTTTCTATGTTGATGACCTTATTGATGATGGAGATCTCAACCAAATTACTGACATGTTAAATCTCCTGGATTGATGAAGAAAGAGGATATTATATCAGTAGTTCCTTTGTTGCCCGCTCAGCAATTTATGCTCAGCGCTTCAATGAAAGACGACAAAAAGGCCTACGTCCAACAGCTGCTTTTTGAAGTCAGAAACCATTTGGGATCTGAAGTGGAGGCTGCTGTAGATAAAGTTGTTCAAAGTTACGAATGTCTGCACTCCATTATTTTACATGAAGGCCTTAAACAACCTGTATGGGTTTGTCTTAAAAATTTAAAACCGGAATTTCAATACCACCGGATTGACGAAATTTTACTGGAAGACTTCTGCAACAGCAGAATTTCAAAAGGTTTTGCACTGGAAAAAGAAACGGCAATCAGATTAGACTTTTTAGAAACAAATACAAAGAAGACTTTCCTGCTAATAACTTATCACCATATTCTTTTCGATGGTTGGGGCAGACAAAAAATCTTGCGTGACGTACTCTTTTCTTTGAAATATCCACTCAGCTTACTCAGCGTCAAATCCAATAAAAATTGGTATGATGCCTGGAAAAATCTGAATCATAAGCTTGCAGTGGATGTCTACAAAAATTACCTGAAAAATTTTGAATCATATACCCGTTTCAGTACTTTAGGCAACGGCATCCAAAAAAATCTGACTTATACAAAAAAGATAGAGGAACAGGCTGTATCATTGGCGGCAAGAAATTTGGGACTCACCAATGCAGAATTTATATTATTCAGCTGGGCCTGTTTTTTATCGCGTTGGACAAATACAAAAACGGTACAGTTGGGCCTTGTAAAACAAAACGGGTTAATCGAATTATGCAAAGATGGTTTTGGTTTGGGAATACAGACGCTGCCGTTTCAATTAGAACTGGACTTTTCTGAAAAAATTTCTCAAATCCTCGATAGATTTAAACAAAGAGAAAGGGCAGTAAGCGCTTATCCTTTTGTTGATACTGCAAATGATATTTTTCATCATCTGCAGTACAATTTTCTTATGGCCTATGAGAATTATCCGCTTGAAAATTCTCTGAAGGAACATGAACAGTCTTTTAACCTGGTTAAAAATTATGATTTTTCAGAGTTTCCCCTTAGTCTGGCAATCAGCCCCAAAGAAGGCTATTTAGTTTTCGACTGGCATTTTAACCAAAAATTTCATAATGAAAAACAAGTTGAATGCATAGCTGATCATTTTATCGCTGCCTTGAACCTGATTTGGAAAGAAACAGATTCAGTCCTGGGAGAAATCAGCTTTTGGGCGGAAACGGCAATCCCCGAATTCAAAAGCGGCATCAGTTCGGAACAGTTTTTTACGACAATCGAAAAAAACATTGAAAAAAAAGGACATACTGATGTCTATAGTTCTCTAATACAATATTTTAACAATAAAAATATAAAAAGAATCTGGATCTATGGTGACAAACACCAATTTACAGATATCCTGATTTGTGCTGCCTGGCGGGCTGCTGTTGAAACCCTAACGCTCAACGAGAAGGAATCTGACGATTTCATTCATAAACTCGAAGAAAAACATCCTGCAGACCTCATCTATGTCAATGAAATACAGCACCCTTTTGAATTTGCGGTTCATCTGGACAATTTGTGGCAATTGCCTGAAACGATCATTGCAAAGTCGACAAATTCATTAGGAGTTGCCTTATCTGTCTGTACATCCGGCTCTACCGGGGCGCCCAAAGTAGTACAGCTGAGTTTACAGAATTTAATAGGTTTTTTCGAATCCTGGGAGCAGAAACTGCCCTGGCGCGAATTTGAAAATTTCGGGATCATAGCCCATCCGGCTTTTGACATCGGAATTGCCGAACTTATTTTTCCGCTCTGGAAGGGATGGAATTCAACAATCATTGACAAAAAAACACTCTCTGAATCCGCCCTTCTGGAGGAAGCCTGCAAAGAAATCACTGCTTTTCACATGGTCCCATCCCTGTTGGAACGATGGATTGAAACTATGCCGGAAGATCAGCTTTGCAGATTAATAATGACCGGAGGAGATAAGGTACCTCAACATTTAGCGCGCAAACTGCATAATAAGTTTCCCAAATCCCAATTGTTTCAATTTTATGGTCCTTCTGAATGTTCTGTTTTGTCAACCGGTTTTGAAAATACGGGGCAATTTGACAGCTTCGATCTTCCTTTGGGTACCTCTTTTTCTCATGCGCATGTATTTATAAGCAATGAAAATAATTGTCAGGCAGCGCCATTTCAGGAAGGAGAAATAATTGTCTGCGGTCCTGCTGTAGGAATGGGTTATGCCGAGCAGGAAAAAGAGGAGAAGTTTTTTATTTATAAAAATACAAAGGCTTACAAAACAGGAGATTTAGGTTTTTACAATTCCCTTGGTCAATTATTTTTTAGAGGCAGGAAGGATAATCAGATTAAAATCAATGGCCAAAGAATTGAAATTTCAAGAATTGAATTTGCACTGAAGCAATGGTCGGGCATCGAACATTGGGTTGTACTATCCAATGAAAACTGCCTGATTGCCTTTGCTAAAGCAATGGCCGATACTGCCTTAGCTCCAAAAAAATTGTTGCAGCAGTGGCTGCCTCTATATGCCATTCCGCAAATCATTGAATGCCTGCCTGAGTTTCCGTTGAACAAAAACGGGAAAGTTGACCTGCAGAAGCTTCTGAAAAAGGCTTCTGAAATCATTAAAAAAGAGGATAATCAATTTCTGGATTATTCTGTAGCGCTTTATCTGAAGGAACTTTTCCCGACCAAAACCATAAATCCTGCACTCAGTTGGTATGCCAACGGTTTAAATTCAATCGATGCTTTGAAATTTTCGGGCATGATAAAAACCAAAAGCAAAGTTGTTCTCGAAATCAATACAATTCTTGAGGCTGCAAAGCTGTCCGATATTTCTGAGATTAAAAACAATATAAATACGGAACCCATCGGGACTTTTCATTTACAGTCCGGACAAAAAGTATACTCAACCGCAGCCAGAATTTTATTTCTGTCAGAATCTGATGAACTTTTTTTTCAGAGCTATTGGATCAGCAGCGGTATTCGTTTTCAACAACAGGACTTTTTGAAGCAAATTACAGAATGGTTACATAAGCAGCAAAATCTTCATTTTGCCATAGAAACCCTAGGCAGCAATTATATCTGGAAGAGATCAAATGTGCATATTTTTGACATTGACGTACAGAATGCGGCTGCTTTCGAAAATTTTGTTGAAAACAAATACATGCCTATTCAGGAAGGCCTTTTCCTGACATGTATAGGCAGAACCGATAATGAAATTTTTCTTGCATTTAAGATTCATCACGCCCTACTTGACGGTTTGGGCATTGAGCAACTTTGGCGCTTACTGCACAAAGACATTCTGTCAAAGTCATTTACTCAAATAGCGCTATCTGCCCCTAAAGAGCAGAAAACAGATACCGCTTTCTGGAAGGCTTATCTGCATGGAATTGAAAGCAAATTATTACCCTTCGAAAGAAAAAATAATTACTCAAGAGGCTCTGGCAGATTGGAATTCCGATTGAAAGAAAATGAAATTCAACAGTTGCAGCAAATTTGTAAAAACTACAACTGCAGTCTTTTTGAAGCCGGTCTGGTGCTTTGGGTTAAAATGTGGTACAGCTATTTCGAAGCAGATAAATTTGCCACCGGAATTCCTGTAAATATTGGTGAGGTGTTGGGGGAGAATACCCTTTCTGCCATGTCGGTGAATATAGTTCCATATAAAGTTGAAGACAATAACCCTCAGAATATCATTAATTCTTGGCGCCTTTTATTTGCTAAAAGATTTGAACCCTTTGCCGAAATTGCCCAATTGGATGATAAGGAACAGAAGGCCGGCCTGCCATTTTTCAATACGACTTATCTTTATCATGCTGTTGACAATACCGCTGCTGATTTTAAAACTTTGAAATTTAACCGTTCACAGACGGACTATCATATCTCTCTGGATTTTATCCAACAGGAAGATAATTATACATTTTCTTGGGAATACAGAACTGATCTTTTTACGGAACAGGCTATCTCCAAATTACAGGAAAAATTATTTTCAATAGGAGAAAACGTACCAGTTCAAAAAAAATATCCCGAACCTTTTTCACTGAAATCCAGATGGCAGCTTATTATAGAAAAATACGCTTCAAAGACAGCGATATTTTTTGAAAACAAAAGTCTGAGTTATTTTGAGTTGAACCAACTGATAGAGAAATATTCGCTTATACATAATAAGGACGCCAATGAGGTAGAAGTACTGAGATTGGACAGAAGCCCTGAATCTGTTGCTCAGCTTTTATATTTTTTAATAGAAGCTAAACCTTTTGTTCCCGTAGATATCGAAACGGCAGAAGAACGGGTCAGTCACATTCGTGATTTGGCCTCAAAATTAAATCGGGAGGGACAGCAAAATAATCTTCAGTATGCAATCGCCACCTCAGGCACAACCGGTTTACCCAAATTGGTTGGCGTCACAAAAGAAGGTTATGCTGCTGCGGTCAGTGCTTGGATTTCGGATTACAATATACATGAAGGGGATATCTGTCTTCAGGCAGCATCCTTTTCATTTGATGTTTCATTGGGAGATTTGGGCAGAAGTTTTTTCAATGGTGCCGGTCTGTTGCTTTTGAATGCCTGGGAGAGAAAAGACCCCTCCGTTTTATTGGACAAAATTAAAAAATTTGAAATTACTGTTTTCGAAACCACCCCGCTGATAATTCGATGGTGGATTGCAGATGCTGTTAATCTCTCAGAATTCCCCTCGCTCAGACTGCTGATAGTCGGTTCCGACAGTTGGAAGATGAAAGAAATCCGGGCATTGCAAAAAACAAAACTTGCTTCCCAAAAACTCATCAGCTCCTATGGCCTTTCTGAAACAACAATTGACAATAGCTTTTTTGATATAGATACTGATGACCGTCCGGATTATGCAGATGAAATGACTGTGCCGATAGGTAAAGCAATGAGTCATTGTGCTATTCATATTTTTTCAGACAGGCATTTCCCTTTACAGGATGGCATGGACGGTTTTATTGGCATTAGCG
>JBIKQC010000180.1:0-8420 GCA_044349855.1 Saprospira sp. | reverse complement strand
TGGCTTTTACCGAAGCTCTCACGGCCGCTGCTGCTGCCTTCGTTGATGTCTTTCAGACCCAAAGTTTTAAGCACTCCGGTCATGTCGATTTTTTCTAAGGTTTGCATATTTTATGTAGTTGGTTTAATGATTATTGTGTAAAGATAGCTAAAATTAAAACACAATGCCGAGAGAAGAATTACATTATTAGTTTAAAAACTAAATTGCTTTAACTATTTTCTAAAAATCACTAATGAGTTAGACAAACAAGTACTTTTGAAAATGTAAAATAAAACGATTTATTTCTCATGAACTGATTTACTTAGTCGAATAAAACAAAGCTTAATTAAAAAAAATATAATCATTTTATTTTTCAATTTGAAATGAGATCCGGATTTTAAGTGCGTAATATTGTACAAAGGATACACAAGAGGACAAGTCTGATAACTAGATCCTTTTTAAGAATTTCTCTCATTGGAAGTATTGAAGAAAAAAGAACAGAATGAAATGGTCTCTACCAAATAAGAAAATCTTCACGGGCAAGAGGGTGGAGAATTTTGGCTCGTCCTTGATGACATCACACGTCGCTGCAGACTGTTAAATTGACATAAAAAAATCCCTGTTCTTTAGCGAGAGCAGGGATTTTCTTTTTTGGAGTAGCTTATTCTACTGTTATGTTAAATTTATACTCGTCTTCTACCGAGCCTCTGAACATATTTTTTATCGTGAGGGTTGTAGTTCCTTTTTCTTTGCCTGTAAAAATAAGCCTTAAGCTTGCTTCGTCACCCCCAGGGAGATCACTATTAGCTGGATTTTTATAGGTTCTGACCTTATCTTTCAGTTCCAACACCTTGCTGTTTTCAATACTGTACTCGCTACCAATACCAACGGAGCCATGTTCAACATAGCTGTAGCTAAGGTTTTGTCCAACCTTTATAGTATAAACTGAGCCACTCAAAGGATTTATTGAAATAGTATCCATAGTAGTTTTAGATTTTTTAGATTTTTTTTCCTTTTTAGACTTTTTTTCCTTTTTGCTATATTCAGTTTTTTCAGGATTTTTTTGCGCAAAACCTGTATTTTGACCTAACACTAACAATAAAATAAGCATAAAAAAGGTCTTTAGAAAAACACCAAAGTTAATAATTGTTGGCATGTAATTGTTGTTTTTGAAAAACGAAAGAATTTTTAATAACATACTTTTTTAACTTACACACTTAGAGGGATAGCATCTATTTAAAAGGGCAAATTATTAAAATCTACATTCCCTCCACTGATAATAATTCCTACCCTTTTTCCGGCAAAACGTTCTTTTTGTTGTAATAATGCTGCAAAAGGTACTGCACAAGAGGGTTCAATCACAATTTTCTGTTTTTCCCATAACAGCTTCATCGCAGCAATAATTTCAGCTTCCGAAACTGTAATAATATCGTTCATTGCGGTTTGCAAAATACCAAATGTTTTTTCGCGAATCGAAGTGCGCAGGCCATCCGCAATAGTATTGGTAGTTTTGTTTTCAATAATAGTACCAGCCCGCAAAGAGAGATACGCATCATTGACCTCTTCAGGCTCTGTTCCAATAGCTAACCCATCGGGCAGAAAATATCTTACCGCCAAGGATGTTCCGCTCATAAGCCCTCCTCCACCAATAGGTGCCATGATAATATCCAAATCTCCGACCTGCTCAATGAGTTCCATTGCAGCAGTTGCCTGCCCTGCGATAACGTTAAAATCGTTGTAAGGATGTATAAAATAAGCGCCGGTTTCCGCAACAATTCGCTCCAAAGTAGCTTCGCGATCGGCTGTAGTTGGCTTACAATCAATAACTTTTGCAGCGTAGCTCAGTGTAGCTTCCTTTTTTACGGCAGGAGCATTATCGGGCATGACAATATAGGCCGGAATGCCCAAAATTTGTGCGATTTTTGCTACTGCTTGCGCATGATTTCCTGAAGAATGTGTTGCTAAGCCATTTTTTAGCTCTGCTTCGTTTAGCGAAAGGGCTGCAGCTGTTGCACCCCGCATTTTGAAAGCACCAATATTCTGGAAATTTTCACATTTAAAAAAAACTTGGCAGCCGCTTTTTTTATCAATATCGGGATGCGATAAAACCGCTGTTTGAATAATGTAGGGCTTAATAGCTTCGTGAACAACCTTTAGTTCTGATGCAGTAGGTGGAGCTTGAAATTTTGCTAACATTTATTTTCCAAATTTTGTGAAGGTGATAAATTGAGATAATCTATTTGGATTGCTTTGCACTCAGTATATTTTTGAAACTTTTAACGGAAATAAGGTACTCTGTAATACTTTGGTCAGAGGCCGAACCCACAGAAGGACGTTCACTATAGCTGAAGATTACCCACTATTATAACTTTATATTCAGTTATTCCCAATCTTTGATATCTATACTATTCATATATTACATTTTTGATTGGTATATTATTGTGGCTTTTTCAAAAAGGCAATCTTTAATATACAAAACTACCTAAAAATTTAACAAATGATATTAGTTTCCTAACTTAGAGTTTCCAAAGCCAAATTAACGCTGAATTTTCATGAAAACATTTTCATTATTGCCATCAAATACGGATATCAAAGCAGAAGTAGGGGACGAATTTACTTATACCTTCAACGAACAAGTATCGGTAGGTTTTACGGCCGAATTCGATATTGAGGACGAAACTGTGCTCCGCCACAAAGGTACGAATACAAACTACGAGACTCCTGAACGAATGGATGAATCGGGCATCACCGGAGCAGATTCGGCACAGACTACTTTCTACTTTGAAGCCAAATCGAAGGGTACCACATTACTAATTATCAGAAATCTATTTAGAATGGATATTGAGTCGGAATATCGATTCAGAATTACTGTTATCTAAAAATTTTTACTTATGAAAAATTCTTACACCGGGCGCGAACAATATTACGGTGACTACTTGGCTTTGGACAAAATTTTGGATGCTCAATTTCCGGAAAGCGATGCCAAGGGCGTAGAAGCGCATGATGAAATGCTCTTCATTATCATCCATCAGGCTTATGAACTTTGGTTCAAGCAAATCAGCCATGACATGGTCTCGATCATTGATATTTTCAAGAACGATACCATCAATGACAACTCGGAAGCTATGCAGGTGGTCACACACCGCCTTGGCCGTGTGGTAGAAATTTGGAAACTGCTGGTTGCTCAAGTCGATATTTTGGACACAATGACTCCAATGGACTTCCTCGATTTCCGCGACCTGCTTACACCTGCCTCCGGATTCCAAAGTTTTCAGTTCCGATTGCTCGAAACCAAATTGGGTCTGAAAATGGAACATCGTTACGAACAGAAATATTACCAAAAACAACTCAGAGAAGAGCATATACACGGCATTGAAGATTCAGAAAAAGAACCCTCCTTCTTCGAATTGCTGGATGCCTGGCTTAGCCGCATGCCTTTCTGGGACGAGAAAAAATACTGGTCAGACTTCAAAACTCCGGAGGGTGCCAAAGAAGGACTTCATCCTTTTTGGGCTACATACCGTCATGCTTTTCATGCCGGACTGCAAGGCAGTGAAGTGGAGGAAATCAGCATGAATGCCTTCGACGAAATGTTCATCACTACAGAAGAACGTCCAGTGAGACTTAGTGCCGAAGCCAGCCGAGCCGTACTTTTCATCAATCTATACAGAGAATATCCAATGCTGCAGCAGCCTTACAGACTCCTGAGTCTGGTTTTGGAACTGGATCAGCTCATGGCAACCTGGCGTTACAAACACATCATCATGGTGCGCCGCATGATCGGCATGCGTGCCGGCACAGGCGGATCTTCCGGAGCAAAATACCTGCAGGGTGCGATGGAAAAACATCAAATTTTTGCCGAAATTGCCGGTTTGGCCACCTACCTCATGCCGAGAACGAAGCTGCCAAAATTGACAGCTGCATTGGCAAAAGATCTGTCTTTTCATATCTAATTAATTGGAAGACATTTTTTAGATTCATACTAAAATGATATTCAGTCGATAGAGATTGAATATCATTTTTTTACTGTTTTATAAAAATGCCACTTTTCTGGAATGGATTCCGAAAATGTTGCCAATTTTTCGGAATGGATTCCGAAAAAGTTGTACTTTTGTATAAAATTACATTTATGATAGCGCGCTTTTTGGATGAAACCATACGCAAAAGAATAGGACAGGAAAAGGCAATTATTATTATAGGACCAAGGCAGGTTGGAAAAACAACTTTGCTCAAAAATCTGAAATATGATGCCGATGAAGTTTTATGGCTGAATGGCGATGAAACAGATGTACAGCAACTATTTTCTGAAATGTCTGCCTCCCGACTCTCCGCTATATTGGGAAAAAAAAAGATATTAATAATAGACGAAGCACAAAGAATCGAAAATATTGGGCTTAGAATAAAATTAGTCACAGATACCCTTAAAGATATACAGGTATTTGCATTGGGAAGCTCTTCCTTTGAATTGGCAAATAAAATAAAGGAGCCGCTTACAGGGCGAAAATGGGAATTCAATATGTTCCCTGTTTCTTTTGCTGAAATGGTGAATCATCACGGGTTGCTGGATGAAAAAAGATTAATGCCGCATCGGCTTGTTTATGGTTATTATCCTGAAATCGTTACAAATCCGGGTGATGAAAAAGACCGATTGAAATTAATATCGGAGAGCTACCTGTATAAGGATATTTTAAGTTGGGAAAACATACAAAAGCCTGATAAACTAAATAAACTATTGCAGGCTTTAGCATTTCAGGTAGGTTCCTTGGTTTCTTATCACGAGCTTGGTCAACTATGCGGAATCGATTCAAAGACTGTTGAAAAGTATATTTCCTTATTGGAAAAGTCTTTTATTATTTTCAAATTGAACAGTTTCAGCAGAAATCTGCGCAATGAACTGAACAGCAGTAAAAAAATATTTTTTTATGATAATGGTATCCGCAATGCTGTTATAGCTAATTTTAATCAGATTGAAAATCGTACTGATATAGGTCCGCTTTGGGAGAATTTTCTGATGTCGGAACGTATGAAATACAATGCCTATCGTAATCATTGGGCTAATTCCTATTTCTGGAGAACGAAGGAACAACAGGAAATTGATTATCTGGAAGAAGAAAACGGACAAATAAAAGTATTTGAATTCAAATGGAATGCGAACAAAAAAGCAAAAATTCCTGCTGCTTTCGCAAATGCTTATCCTGATGCTGAATTCGCAGTAATCAACAAAGATAATTTTGAAACTTTTCTCTACGATTTTTAAAACAGCAAAAGCCCGAGGTCTCCCCCCGGGCTTTTGTTTATATCTCACATCTCAAGTCTCAAATCTCACATCTCAATTCTCACATCTCAATTAAGCCAATCCCAATCTTTTCAAATAACTCTGCCAACCAATCTCACGATATTCGGCAGCTTTGGCGCCCGGATTTTCTGCTTTGTAGATACCGCGACCGACGATCATGATGTCGATACCGCGCTCTTCAAAAGCTTCCTGCGGCGTATTGTACACCTGACCGTGAGCGTCGCCCGTTTCGCTGAGGCTGATACCCGGCGTGAGCATCATGAGACCCGCATCGCGCGGACGTTTGTTCTGTCCAACGATTCCGACAACCACATCCTGATGCTTTTGAGCAATTTCAAGGGCGCTTTTGGTATAATCGCGGGAAGTGAGTGTATCTTCTGTCGACATTTGCGCCACCACAATCAGACCGGTGTTGTTCAGCTTGCCGGTAGAGCGAAGTGCGTCGATGCTCGAAGAGCCTGCTACTACGTGAACTGTCACAAGGTCAGCCCAATCCGCAATATTCAATGGCGGAGAAGTAAACTGCTGCATCGCAATATGACCGATATCGGCAAATTTGCGGTCTTCAAAAAGTAAAAAATTATGTTTTTTGGACAGATTCTTCAACAGGACAATAAGGTCTGCATCAAAATCGCCAACAGTATCTATGTGTGTTTTCAGGGCACAGATATAAGGTCCTACCTGATCGGCCAGTTTCAACAGTTCAGCTTTTGAATTTACATCGGCAGAAACGCAGAGATTGGTCTGTTTGCTTTCCATAATGTCCACCAAACGCTTCGTGATGTTATTCACGGCATTCACTTTGATGGTAGAATAGCTCAATTTGGGAACAGCAGTACGCTGCAGACGCAGTTTGTCATAACCGATCTGATTGTATCGTATAAATTCCAGGGTGCGGTCATGTGCTTCTTTGTCCAGCTTGTTGTGCTTATAGAGCACTTCCAGAATTTCTTCGATGGTATAAACGCTTCTCGCCTGATAGCCGCCTTTTTCGAGGGTAGCAACACCGCCCTGCATACGGTCAACAATAGCAATGACATGTTCCACCACCAGTCCGGCTTCTTCCACCGCTTCCAGGGTTTCAATCATACTGATACCGCTGCTGATTACGTCGTCGATGACTACGCATTTTTGGCCCTGATGAAAAATGCCCTCCACCAATTTTTTTGTGCCGTGCTCCTTAGCCTCTTTTCTTTTTATGACCATGGGCTTGCCGTGCATCATCGACATCGTAGAGCTGAGCGATAATGCCGCATAAGGCACACCGCAAAGATGGTCAAATTCCAAATCTTCAATCAGTTTCCAAAGCTGCTCGCTGATATCCCTCAAGGTGTCGGGATAGGCAATAATGCGGCGAAAATCGAGGTAGAATGGCGAAGACAACCCGCTTTTCAGGGTAAATTGGCCAAACTGCAGTACGCCCAGTTCAAAAAGTTTAAGGACTAGTTGTTCTTTATCCATAAGGTTATGTGTGACAGGTATTCAATATATTTTTGCGCTGCAAAGCTAACATTAAGTAAGGGAAAGAGAAAAGAGGAAAGCGGAAAGTTGAAAGAAAAATTATTTGTAACTTTTGATGGATATGATATTATGCTAACAATCACTCACTGAAAACCAAATAAAATTAAATCAGCATCCATGAAAAAAACACTCACTTTCGCAATTTTATCACTGATTTTGTCGGCATCCTGCACTAGTCCTTCAGAAACAGTAGAAAACAATCAACAGATCATTATTACAGATAAAAAAACAGCGTCCGTACTTTTACCCGGACAATCAAAAACTAAAACCACAGATTTTAATCTCCAGGGGCAGGAAACGCAAAAAATCGATATCGAAACAGTGAAGGCTCAAAAAATCAATTTCGATGCTTTCAAGCCCGAAATTCAGCAATTCAGCATAGATCCTAAAACTGAAAGCGTGCTGAAGACTGCAACTGGCACAAAATTTATCATCCCGGCCTACAGTTTTTCGGGCAAAGAGCCGGTACAAATAAATATCCGTGAATATTTCGGCAAAACAGCTGCCTATACACAGGGCCTGACCACACTAACTACCGCCGGTGAAATACTGGAATCTGCCGGAATGTTTCATGTAGAAGCTTTTTCCGCGGGAAAAAAGATTGACCTGCGCCCGGGTGCCGAAATCATTCTGGAAACTGCACAAAAAGTAGATGAAGCAATGGGAATTTATTATGGAAAAAAAGCTGCCGACGGAAATATTTATTGGGAATTTGACCCGCTGGGTACTACTCCGGCTCCGGTTGCAGTGATGCTCATGGGTTCATTGAAAAAATCGGCAGGACAGGCATTCATCGATCAGTACAAATTTGACAAGGCGGCTATGATTTCCCTCATCGGTAAGCAATGGAAAACTTCCGCTTCTTTTGACCGCGACGGGAATATCATTGGATATTCCAATTGTTCCGAAAAAACAATTACTCCATCAGATATGGCCTGCAGCACATTTTTTGAACTGCTGCCGACAATGAATAAGGAATATTTTGCCGGAAATACTCAACGCTGGGCAGTCGACTTTGCCTTTACCTGTATGACCCGCGAACAGTTTGTGTCCGAGCAAAATGCATTAACTGCTAACTCAGAACTTAATAAAGCTGTTGCTAATTTCAAACCTGCGGGTGACGGCAGAAAATACTTCACTATCAGCAGTTTGGGAAATATTAATATTGATAAAAAAATCCCGCTGCCAGATTTTAAAGCCAGAGAAGATGTACTGGTAAAGTTAGAAAACGGTGTGGAAGAAATAAAACTGCTTTTCAGTGAAAAAAATACGGTTATCAGCCCTGAGCGCAAAGAACAGTATTATGTTTTTAAAAATATTCCTGTAGGGACCGAGATCAATGTGGTAAGTACCTATGCAAAAGGCAATAAAGTTTATTATGCCGGAGAAAAAATGCCCTTGAGAAAAGGGAATGCACCAATTTTACTCAGTTATAGCGCCTGTGAAGCAGGTGAATTGGGGGCAAAATTGGCAGAGCTCTGTAACTAATAAGGTTTTAGTATGGCCCCATCCAGGTCAAATAAAACCAATTTCATTCAAATGATTTGTTTTTATTATTTGCAATTGTAATTTACACGGGTTATATTTGTAGTAACAATAACCCCAATTACCTATGGCAAAACAG
>JBIKQC010000179.1:0-8471 GCA_044349855.1 Saprospira sp. | reverse complement strand
TGTCAGGGAAAATAATATGGATGTAAAATAAAATAGGCGCATTTTTATAAATTTATTTAATTGTAATACAAAGATATAAAAGTCAGCTTATTTTGTTAAATATTTTAAATCTGTCAAATTGACATAAAGTTATGACAGGTTGACTTATATTAACTTTTGGAATAATATTGGCCACTGAGTTTCATCTCTTGCAGGGCCCAATTTAAGCCCTATGTTAATCTTTCCGAAACTTAATACCCTTTTTCCTATTTTTAGTTTTATTTTTGCAGGAATTTTTTCATTTGTTTGTCCCATCCTTTAAAATATAAACAGCATGTTTGGTTTTCTGAGAAAACTGTTCGGCAATAAACACGAACGAGACGTTAAAGAAATTTTACCCATTGTTGATGAAATCAATAATGAATATAAAAAACTGAGCAATCTTTCCAACGATGAGCTCCGCAATAAAACCTTGGAATTCCGTCAGATAATCAAAGATTATCTTAAAGTTATTGACGGAGATATCAGCGAATTGCGTCAGGAGGCCCAAAAGACTGACGATATTGTGAAAAAACAGGACCTGTTTACAGAAGTTGACCGCCTTGTGAAAAAACGCGATCAGCAGATAGAGGAGGTATTGAATAAAATCTTGCCGCAGGCTTTTGCTGTAGTCAAAGAAACCGCTTCCCGTTTTACCAAAAATGAGATTTTGGAAGTAACTGCCACCGAGTTCGATCGCGAAATGGCTGGTAGAATGGGTGCATTGTCACCAGTTTATATTGAAGGGGATAAAGCTTTTTGGAAAAATACCTGGCAGGCTGCCGGAACTACCGTAAAATGGGATATGATACACTATGATGTACAGCTCATAGGCGGTATTGTACTTCACCGCGGAAAGATTGCCGAGATGGCAACAGGTGAAGGTAAAACCTTGGTTTCTACATTGCCTTCTTACCTCAATGGTCTTTCCGGTGAAGGTGTTCACATCGTTACCGTAAATGACTATCTGGCAAAACGTGACTCCGAATGGAACGGACCGCTGCTCAACTTCCTGTTCCTGACTGTTGACTGTATAGACAAATACCGCCCTCATTCCGATGGCCGCAAAAAAGCCTATCGATCTGATATTACCTACGGTACAAACTCAGAATTCGGTTTCGATTACCTGCGCGATAACATGGTCTACGGATCTGAAGAATTGGTTCAGGGTAAATTCCACTATGCAATGGTGGATGAGGTTGACTCCGTATTGATTGATGATGCACGTACACCGCTTATCATCTCCGGCCCGACTCCCAAAGACAATCGCGCCGAGCTTTATCAGGCATTAAAACCGGCAGTTGAAGCGCTGGTGAACGCCCAAAAACAGATTGTCAACGACTATCTGCGTAATGCAAAACAAAAAATTGCCAATGGCGATACCGGTGTCGAGGAAGGACAGGGTGGTCTTGACCTTTTCCGAGCTCACCGTGGTTTACCAAAAACCCGTGCACTTATCAAATTTTTGAGTGATCAGGGCATCGGTACCGTATTACAAAAAACGGAAAACCATTATATGCAGGAGCAGAGTAAGCACATGCATAAAGCAGACTCCCCATTGCTTTTCGTTATTGAAGAGAAATCGCGCAATGTGATGCTAACAAATAAAGGCTCTGCTTTCCTTGGCAAAGGCAATTCAGATCCGTCCTTGTTTCTTGTTGAAGATATTGGAGCCAAGCTTTCTGTTATCGAGAAAAGTAAACTTTCTGCAGAAGAGAAGCTACGTGCCAAAGATGAAGCAATAAGAAACTTTACTGCAAAAACTGAACGGCTGCACGCTCTTTCGCAATTGCTGAAAGCATACAGCCTTTTTGACAAAGAAGAAGAATATGTAGTAATTGACGGAAAAGTGAAAATTGTAGATGAACAAACCGGCCGTATTATGGAAGGCCGCCGTTATTCCGATGGTCTGCACCAGGCAATTGAAGCAAAAGAAAATGTTGATATCGAAGAATCAACACAAACTTACGCTACCGTTACGCTGCAGAATTTCTTCCGAATGTACCATAAAATTTCCGGTATGACCGGTACTGCAGAAACAGAAGCTCAGGAACTATGGGATATCTACAAACTTGAAGTTGTAGCTATTCCGACAAACAGAGCCATTTCACGTATGGATAAACAAGATCTGATTTATAAAACAGATCGCGAAAAATTCAATGCAATCATAGATGAAATTGTAAAACTGCAAGATGAAGGCCGTCCTGTACTTGTAGGTACTACTTCGGTAGATAAATCTGAACTGTTGAGCCGTATGCTCAATCTGCGCGGTATTCCTCACAACGTACTGAATGCCAAGCAGCATGCACGCGAGGCTGAAATTGTTGCTATGGCAGGACAGACCGGTCAGGTGACAATTGCAACGAATATGGCAGGTCGTGGTACCGACATCAAGTTGAGTGATGATGTTAAAAAATGCGGTGGTTTAGCTATCATCGGTACAGAACGTCACGACTCACGCCGCGTCGACCGTCAGTTACGCGGTCGTGCCGGTCGTCAGGGTGATGTGGGTTCTTCTCAATTCTATGTTTCTTTGGAAGATAAACTTATGCGCCTCTTCGGTTCTGAGCGTATTTCCCGACTTATGGACCGTTTTGGCCACAAAGAGGGCGATGTACTTCAACATAGTATGATTACCAAGTCAATAGAACGTGCACAGAAAAAAGTAGAAGAAAATAACTTCGGTATTCGTAAGCGATTGCTTGAATATGATGATGTGATGAACATTCAGCGCGAAGCTATTTACAAACGCAGAAACAATGCATTGCAGGGTGATCGTTTGGCAATTGACCTAAGCGACCTGTTCCTTGATCTCGTTTACGAACTGGTTGAAAAATATCAACCGAAGTATAATTTTGCCGGATTCAAAGATGATATGCTGCGTTTCTTTGGTGTTGAACCTGAAATGGAAGCAAAAACTTTCCGCGAGACTGAGCTGAACAAACTGGTTCATGGTCTTCATGATTTTGTTATGGATACTTACCACCGAAAGTTCAAGTCCATCACTGAAACGGTATTGCCAATCATCAATCGCGTTTACAGCGATCCGAATATGAAATATACGCGCATTGCTATTCCTTTTACCAATGGAATCAAAGGAATTGAAATTAATGCCGAAATGAAACTGGCACTTGAATCTCAGGGTAAAACACTTGTCAATGAAATTGAACGCAGTATTACACTTTCTGTTATAGACTATTCTTGGAAAGAGCACTTGAGGAATATGGATGAACTGAAAGATCAGGTTCAGAATGCAACTTTTGCACAAAAAGATCCTTTAGTTGAATATAAAATTCAGTCTCGTAAACTATTTGTTACCCTTAACAGCGAAATCAGTCAGGAATTGGCTTCTTTTTTATTCCAAGGAATGATTCCAATTCAACAGGAAGAGGAGGTTCGTCAGGCACGTGAAGTTCGCGTTCCTGTTAGCAAAGAAGTTCAAACCAATATTGAACAGCAGAAAGAAGAAGAAGAACGTCAGCGCAGAGCCGGACAGCAGGAACAAAATACAAAAGCTCCGGAAAAAATTCAACCACGCAAAGTTGAACCTAAAGTTGGAAGAAATGATTTGTGCCCCTGCGGCAGCGGTAAAAAATACAAAAGCTGTCATGGTAAACCTGAATAATATACAATCTATTTGTTTGTAATTATTTCTAAAGACTGTTCTGAAAATTTTCAGGGCAGTCTTTTTTACAAAACCTCAAATTTATTCGTTTGATTTATTGGTTTCGTTATTAATTCATTTTGGCACAATTATTTATTTGATTATCTTTAGACTGTATTTTTAACCCAGACCAGCCAATAGAGTTCGTGATGAACCAAAGCTCCGCGAGGCGAAAAACTTTAGGTACAAAATCCAAAGACTCCATGAAGCGAATAGAGTTTCTAGTAACGGATTTTGGGTTAAAATTGAATTTTGGACAAAACTTACCTAATCTTAATCCACAAAAATGAATAAAATCATCAGTATCGCTGCCATATTTACGCTGTTTTTTGGTTTTACAGGAATAATTAATGCCCAAAACGATACTTGGTGCGTGGTCATGAAACAAGGCAGTCATGCCGAAGCTTATGAGCATAAATCCGAGTTTCCGGCCAGTTTCATTACCGAACAGTGGAAAAAGAAAATGTATATAACCGAACTAACCTACGATGGTTCTGAATGGTGGGTCGTAACCGGAGCGATGGGGTACAGCAATCAGGCTTACAATAAAACCAAAAATTTTCCGGGAGATTGGGTAGAACAGAAATGGAATGAAGGTTTTGACCTCACCAATGTAGAATACGGCGGTGGAGAATGGGTTGTCATTATGACAAAAGGAGCAAACCTCACCTCTGAAAGCTGGGGCAAAAGAAGCTCTTTTGCCGAAATTCAGGAATTTATCAAAGCCAAATGGAATGACCAGAAAGATATCATTGATCTGGCTTATGGCAATGGCGAATGGGTTGCTGTTCTGGCCAATGGTGTGGATTATGATAAACAGCTTTACCGCTGGGAAGAAACTTTCCCCCATACTTGGGTACAAGACAAATACAAAATTGGATACAATATCACAACTTTGACTTATGGTGAAGGTTTTTGGTTGGTTGTTATGTCAAAATATACAACACAATTGGCAGAGCGTTATCAGACTGAAGGAGGTTTTCCTGCAGCCTTTGTCGAAAAAGAGTGGAAAGCAAATAAAAGAATCGCTTACTTTCATTACAATTATGAAAAGAATCTTCAACACAGCTTCGATGAATATTTTAATGCAGGTATGAAAGCTGCCAATGAAGAAGATCATGAACTTGCTGTATATTGTTATACAGAAGCATTAAAAGTACAACCCAGTCACGCAATATGCTATAATAACAGAGCATGGTCCAAATACCTGATGGGCCAATGCAGCGGTGCTTTATCAGACGCAAATCAGTCTATTAAGTTGAAAGCAAATGAATTCAACTATCATACTCGAGCATCAATTTACCTTTGTTTGGATCGTTGCCGCGATGCTGTAAATGATTATGATATGGCTCTGTCTTTATCTTTAAAAAAAGAATCATATTACTATGGTGACCGTGGCCATGCCCGTGCATGTTTGGGCGATTACCAAAACGCTATGGCCGATTACCAAAAAGCATTAACAATAGATCCAAAAAATCAGGATTACAAAGATGGACTTGCAGAGGTAAAAAGTAAACTCACCGTAAATGAGGCACCTAAAATTACTTGGGATCACCCATTTAAAGATTTTACTGCAACAACTGATGAAAATTACAAAATCAAAGCTTGTATACAGTCTAAAGCAGCAATTTCAGATGTACAGGTAACGCTCAATGGAAAAACATTTGTATCAAGAGGTTTTGGCGTAGATGATGACTGCACACAAAGTGTTGACCAGTCAATAAAATTAGTTCCCGGCAAAAACGAACTCATTATCGTAGTTAAAACTGCCGGAAAAACGACCAGTTCTGAAAAACGAACCATTGAATTTAAAGCTACAGCTAAATCCGGAAATTATCATGCATTGCTTATTGGCGTTGAAAACTATGAAGATTTTTCCTTCCGTGATTTGGAAAAACCTGTCAAGGATGCAACTGAGCTTCAATCTATCCTGATCAATAACTACACATTTGAACCCGGCGATGTGACACTGCTCAAAAACCCTAAAAAAGAAGATATTATTAATAAACTTGCATACCTGCAGGACCGTCTCGGACCAGAAGATAATCTGCTTGTGTATTACTCCGGACATGGAATTGTTAAAAATGATGTTGGTTACTGGCTACCCAGCGATGCCGCCAAAGATAGCCGCATGGCCTGGTTATCCAATGCCGAATTGCGTGACTACATGAACGGAATGAAAGCTAAACACACGCTAATTATTGCGGATGCATGTTTCAGCGGTTCTATCTTTACAGGTGCTTATCGCGATGCGGAAGAATTTGCCTGTGAAGAAATGGCCAAGATGAAAAGTCGTCGAGCTATGACGAGTGGTGCTAATACTGTAGTGCCCGATGAAAGTATATTTTTTAAATATCTGTCTCAGAAATTGAAGGAAAATTCAACAAACTGTTTGAGTGCTGAAAGTCTTTATTCCAAAATAAAACCTGCTGTAATTTACAACAGCCCCAATAATCATATCCCGCAGTTTGGCGTTTTGCCACAGGTAGGAGATGAGGGCGGTAATTTTATCTTCAGAAGAAAGAACTAATATTGGGCTGCTTTTTAGTCAGGATAATACCTCGTATCATCTTTTAACATTCATCTTTGTTATGTATAAAAACATCATTTTTCCCATTTGCTTTTTGGTTTTGCCTTTCATGGGCATCGCACAGAAAGATCCTGATAAACCACTTTTTCCGATGGGATTACCATCTGAGCCGGATTTGTTGTATGAAACCTTTGACATAAAAGCTAAACTGACAAATGACAATTACCGCGATGTAGGCGGTTCCGCCTCAGTTAAAAAATGGGCGCCAACACCTAAAAGTCAGGGACAGTACGGTACTTGTGCGGCTTGGGCAACCGGTTTCTGTGCGCGCACTATTTTGGAAGCTCAGAAAAACGGTTGGACAGATAAGACTGAGATTGATAAAAATGTTTTTGCTTACGGATTTATCTATCGCGTAACATCTAATAATCCAAGCTGTTGGGGTGCTTTTACTTCAGAGTGTGTAAAAAATATGAAAGAAATTGGAATACCAAAACTTTCAGAATATAGTGTTCATTGCCCAAGCTCTATTCCAAAGGAAATTTATACTTATGCCACCAAATATAAAATAAAAGGTTATGCAAAACTTTGGGATGAGTGGGATAAAACAACAGGCAAACAAAAGGTAGATTTAATGAAGAAAAGCCTTTCTGAAGGTAATCCAGTAGTTATTTCCATGATCTGCCCAAATTCTTTCCATTATCCTAACGGAGATGTTTGGATTCCAAAGGAATCGGCAAAAGATAATCCGAACAATCCTCATGGTCGTCATGCAATGTGCGTGGTAGGTTATGATGACGAAAAACATGGAGGAGCTTTTGAAATTCAAAACAGTTGGGGCGAAACATGGGGCAACAAAGGTTATATTTGGGTGAAATATGAGGATTTTGCAGCGTTTGTTTATCAGGCCATGGAACTAATTCACTTTGATACTAACCTGAACCAAAATACAGAAGTAGTTCTTTCCGGAGCAGTACGTTATGTTCGCGATGATAAGATGGAAATGAAAGCAAATCTGGTTTCCAACAAAACGTATAAAATGGATATGGCTTATAAATCCGGCACCCGATTCCGGTTGTATATCAGTAACAATGAACCTGCTTTTGTATATGCCTTCGGTTCTGATTTGACTAACAGAACCTACCAAGTTTTTCCTTATGCTCCGAATGTAAGTCCGGCGCTAACCTATAAACAAAACGATGTACCTATCCCAAGCGAAGATAAACATATTCGAATGGATGGGACCGTAGGCACCGACTATCTTTGTGTATTGTACTCAAAAGACCCGCTTGACTTGGAGGCAATACGTCAAAGAATTGAAGCAGCCGGTAGCAGATACACATTCAGGCAAAAAGTGGAAATGGCAATAGGCCCAAAACTGATGAAGGATTCTGAGATAACTTATACCAAAAATGCCGGTAAAATGTCATTTACAGCTAAAGCCAAAGGCAAAAGCTGTGTGGCTATGATTGTAGAAATGGAACATGTGGATTGATAGGCTCAAGTTATAAAATATTAAAGGGTTGTCCACAAAAAGTATGGGCAGCCCTTTTCATTTTTTATTTCTAATGGAGAAATAAACCCAGAATATAGCGATGGTTTAGTCATCGCTGGATTTTGGGTTTATGGTTTTATAAAGTTAATGAGCTCATTAAGTTTGATGCCTAAATTCAAATTGGTTTTAAATTGAGCAGATAAATTGTTCAAGGGTTTAGGAATTTCATTATTTTGCAGAAAAGAAAACCATTAATTTGTCAATAATCAGTGCCTTTGATTCAGGCCGCATACTCCAATATTAAGAAAACATTGCATGTATTATGAACAATAAATCAAAACCATCCATCTTCAACTGGCTGATCATTGTGGCCGCTCTTGGCTATTTCGTTGATATTTATGATCTTGTACTTTTTAATGTTGTAAAAAGGGAGAGTTTGGAATACATTCAGCAGCTGCAGGGTATTGATATTGATATAAAAAATACCGGTATTTTTCTTTTCAACTGTCAGATGGCCGGGATGCTGCTCGGCGGCATACTATGGGGAGTTTGGGGAGATAAAAAAGGCAGGATTTCTGTACTTTTCGGCAGTATACTAATGTATTCGTTGGCAAATATTGTCAATGCTTTTACCTTCGACATCACAACATATGCTATAGTACGGGTGATTGCCGGAATTGGGCTTGCCGGAGAGTTGGGTGCCGGAATCACCCTGGTTTCTGAAACGATGGACAAGGAGAAAAGGGGTTATGGCACTATGGTTA
>JBIKQC010000178.1:0-8495 GCA_044349855.1 Saprospira sp. | reverse complement strand
GCCTGGCTACCCTCAGTTCTTTGGAATCAGCCTTTGCGGCATTGGGAGAATTCGGGGGTTTTGATGCTGTTGCACTCGACCGTTATCCCGAAGTTGAAAAAATCAACCATGTACATCATGCGGGCAATTCATCAGCAATTGTCGATGGTGCCGGTTTGGCCCTCATCGGTAGCAAAGCTGCCGGTGAGCGCATGGGCATGAAGCCCCGCGCCAAAATCAAATCGGTAGCTACCTTCGGCACAGATCCTACTATGATGCTTGTCGGTCCGGCTCCTACTGCTCGTCTTGCTCTTGATAAAGTAGGCATGAAACCTTCCGATATTGATCTTTACGAAGTAAATGAGGCCTTTGCGGCTGTGGTGCTCCGTTTTATGCAGGATTTAGGTGTCGATCACAGTAAAGTTAATGTTAATGGTGGGGCTATAGCCCTTGGCCACCCGCTTGGTGCCACCGGCTGTATGATTATGGGTACTGCTTTGGATGAACTTGAACGTCGCGGTTTGAGTACTGCGCTGATTACGCTTTGTATTGGTGGAGGGATGGGAATAGCAACAATCATTGAACGAATATAAGCTTTCAATGATTATTTTTACCAAACAAGGGCGCCTAATGGCGCCCTTGTTTGTTTTACGGTTTATGATTTGATACAGCTATTGTATAGTTACAGCTGTTCCAATTTTCCTTTCAATTGTCTCAAATAAACTTCAAAAATGACCAGGGTCATTATCCAAACTGACCGCCCTCATTAAAATAGAAGTCACTGCGGCATATCTTTGTATCATACAATCAAGGAAAACTATACAAAACAACCCGAAACTATACATTATGAAAAAGACAATACTCTTTCCAACACTCTTTCCAACACTCTTCCCTACACTTTTTGCACTCATGAGCCTTATTTCGTTCCAGACAACTGCACAAATCAGTCGCGAGTCGAATAATCGTTCCGATTATAAATCAATGTCTGCCGATGCTCCTGAAATAAAATTTTCAGTATTAACGGCAGGAGATATAGCATTTCATGACAACCTGACACAAGCAACTTTTAAAGATACTGTTAAAAATGGCGATCAATATTATTTTGAGGTAGTGGTACAGAATTTTTCTCAGGTGCGAATGGATAGTGTCTACCTTAAATACTACACTAATGATGATGCTACAAATTTTCAGTTAAGACTCATCAAACCGCTTGATCCGGGCGAAGCTTACACCTTGCCTGTACTGACTATTCCCACTGATAACCTTAGCGGCAGCCAGGTTTTGAATCTTGAGCTGAATCCTGATGCTGCAATGCCTGAGTCTGATTATGACAATAATATATTGACAGTACCATTTTATGTAAGACCGACAATCGTCTCATCCACTGATTTGTTGAATTCTGATCAAAATCAAATTTACAACTATCCTAATCCTGTAAGCGGCTCAACTCGTTTCCATGTAAACCTTGGCAGCCAGTTCTCTGATACTGAAAGCATAAGCATCAATATCTATGATTTAAGGGGACAATTGGT
Organism: Saprospira sp.; assembly: GCA_044349855.1. GTDB lineage: Bacteria > Bacteroidota > Bacteroidia > Chitinophagales > Saprospiraceae > Saprospira. Next base: position 6,984 of record JBIKQC010000178.1, on the reverse strand, counting down.
AAAAAGTATCCAATCTACCGATAACAACGGTCAGGGTAAATTCAATACCGAAACTTGGAATGCTGCCGATGAAGGCGGAAATCAGCTCAGCACAGGTATCTACTTCTACAATGTTACTGCTGAAGATAACAATGGTCAAATCAAGACCGTAAGAGCAAATTCAAACATACAGATAGTAAATTAAAGAATTATATTTTTAAACACTTATCCGTCAATAGAGTTTTTGATGAACCCGGACAAATAATGATGGATTTGGATTAAATCCATAAAAGGGCGCCAGGAATGGCGCCCTTTTTAATGTGTGGGGTGCATATCAATCAACTGGGTGGTGTAGGTCAACTGTGGTAGTAATCGCCAAGCATTAGCATAGCGCAATGGTGTATTGCCAGGTTGAATCTGAAGAAAGCTGGCGGCAAAACTCTGCCTCGAGGAACATGAATCATGTCGTGCATAACCGATGGGACAAGAATTCATTATAAGTCAAAATCCAAAGATTTTATGGACATCGGACTGTAAATTTGATGGGGCCATTTAGTGAAACTGGGTTGACTTACAGAAGAGAGTCTAATGGACCTGAGGAAACGTCATAATAATTACACCATCCCGAGACACTATCCCGTTAATTTTTTAAATAAAAAAACTATTACTTAATTTTAATTTTCCGTGAGTCTTTTCCAATAAAATCTAGTTACTTTTGTGTAAATCCATTTAGGACAAAACAGGCAGAAAAGTTATTCTTTCTGCCAATAACCTAATAAGTAATTTAACAAATATAATGAACAATATATTAACATACTCCCTTGATTCCGACGGCATCGCCGTCATCACACTCCGTATGGCCGATGCCCCCACAAATCTTTTTACGATGGAATGCATCCGCACTTATATCGAGGTCGCCTCAATGGCAGTCAAAGACCCCAATGTAAAAGGCATTGTCCTAACATCCGGACATAATGATTTTATGGCAGGAGCCGACCTCAACGCCGTGCTCAACCCGCCATACAGTCCCGAAGAACTCTTCAAAGGACTGATGGAAGCCAATAACGCCTTCCGCATACTCGAAACCGCAGGTAAGCCCTTTGTGGCTGCCATTAACGGCTCAGCATTGGGCGGAGGATATGAGCTGGCACTGACCTGTCATTACCGAATTGCCGTCAACAATCCTAAAATCAGAATCGGTCTGCCCGAAGTATCACTCGGAATGTTGCCCGGCGGCGGCGGCACACAGCGCTTGCCCCGCATGATAGGCATTCCGGCTGCGGTGGTAAATATTCTGCAGGCCAAACAATACAATCCCGAAGAAGCACTGGGCATGGGCTTTGTCAATGCTCTTGTCGCCACTCAGGAGGAACTCATTCCTGCGGCCAAAGCCTGGATTCTCAAAGGCGGTAAAGCCATACAGCCATGGGATGACAAGTCATTCAAAGTGCCCGGCGGGGGTCTGATGTCCAAATCGGGATTTGAAACTATGATCGGCGGAATCGGCAATCTGCGCAAAGAAACACATGGCAATTATCCCGGGGCAGGTTATGCCTTGGCAGCTATTCACGACGGATTTTCACTGCCTATTGAACGCGGCTTGGAGGTTGAAGCACGTTATTTTACCAAATCCTATTTTTCAAAAGAGGCCCGCAATATTGTACGCACGGGATTTTTTGCCATGAATGAAGCCAAAAAAGGAAAATCGAAACCGATTGGTTTCGACACTTATAAAATTGGCAAACTGGGTATCCTCGGAGCAGGCATGATGGGTGCCGGAATTGCCTATGTATCGTCACTGGCAGGTATGCAGGTGGTATTGAAAGATGTGACAAAAGAAGCTGCTGAAAAAGGCAAAAAATACTCGGAAGACCTGCTGCAGAAACGTGTTGCCAAGGGCAAAATGACTGCCGAGAAAATGCAGGGTATTCTGAACCTCATCCACTGCAGCGCCGATGCAGCCGATCTGAGCGGTTGCGATTTAGTCATTGAGGCAGTTTTTGAAAACCAGGAACTCAAAGCCCGTGTGACCAAAGAGGCAGAGGTAGTTTTGGGTGAAAATAAAATTTACGCATCCAATACTTCCACCATTCCAATTTCCATTTTGGCGGAAGCATCTGACAGACCGAATAATTTTATCGGTGTTCACTTTTTCTCTCCTGTAGATAAAATGCCTTTGGTGGAAATTATCGTAGGTAAAGTAACTTCTGAATATGCCATTGCTGCTGCGATTGACTATGTCACACAGATTGGCAAAGTGCCGATTGTCGTGAATGACAGCCGAGGATTTTTCACCTCCCGAGTTTTCGGCACCTATACAGGTGAAGGCGCCCTCATGTTGCAGGAGGGTGTACCTGCTGCAATGATTGAAAATGTCGCCAAACGCGTGGGTATGCCTGTTGGACCCTTAGCAGTTACAGACGAAGTGGCGCTGACATTGGCATTGCATGTTATGGATGAGGCGCCAAGCCTTAGTCCGGAAGAAAAACTTGTGTACTCGGTTTACAAAGCAATGGCCCGCGAATTGGGGCGTGAAGGAAAGAAAGTAGGTAAGGGATTTTATGAATATCCTGCCGGCGATAAAAAATTCCTCTGGCCCGGACTTAAAGAACTGTTCAAAGAAGATATAAATGCGGTGGATGCTGAAACTGTAGGAAAACGCCTGCTGCACATCATGGCATTGGAATCTTACCGCTGTTTGGAAGAAAATGTACTACGTTCTCCAAAGGACGGTGATTTGGGCTCCATGTTGGGGCTTGGCTTCCCGCCTTATACCGGTGGGGTTTTTTCTTATATCGACTTTGTAGGAGCAGAGCAGTTTGTAAAAGAATGCGACACTTTTACAGCCAAGTTTGGTTCGCGCTTCGCTGTGCCTGATTCATTGAGGAAAATGGCAGAGAAGGGGGAAAAGTTTTATTAATAGACTTGAGATATGAGATATTAGACTTGAGATATTCAATTGTTAGTAAAAATCCTCCGGTGACGGGGGATTTTTTATTAGACTCCAATTTTACTTTTGGTGTATTCAAATAGAATGATCTGAATCTTGAATCTAAAGTTTAAATCTGCTGGCAGAAGTTTTGGAACATCTAAAAAACACACTTGGCTAATTCCTAAAAACCGCTAACTTTGCGACATTAATTCACCCGAAAGGCAAAATTGCCTTTTATAATTCATTTCAACCACATGTCTTTCCGCCTCAACGCCATATTCATACTGGATAAGGAATACAGCAGTGACGAAGAGCTGCTAAAAAAATTGAATCATAAAACAAAGCTGGTTCCAAAAGCCACTGCCGATTTTTTTGAAACCAATAACCGTTGGAACAAGCTATTTATCGGTATGATGGGCAATTGCAGAATTGTCTGTAACGGTAAACTGATAAACCGTGCATTTGAGGAGCCTGATTTTGCCGCAGCCTTCCCGCAGGCAGAAGTGGCGGGTGTTATTTGGGACGAAGCTGCCGAAACCTTTGGTTTTGTACTCTTCAAGAATGGTAAAACAGTCCGCAAAGTATTGGTGGCTGCCGGAGAATTTGAATTCGATCAGGGCTTTGCTATCGATGAAGAAACAAAAATTAAAGACGAGGATCTCCTGGACGAGGATGAAATGGAAGATATTGTAGAAGATGAGGGCAAAGAGGCCCTAAGGGCCATCCTGAAATCGGAAAGAGCCATACATTCTACTAATCAACTGGTTAAAAGATATCTTGGTGCCAATTTGGTAGAAATTGAGGAAGAGGTGATGATGGAGGAATACGGATAAAAATTTATAAATAAGACACTAATCCCTCTAAGTGTGTAAGTTAAAAAAGTATGTTATTAAACTTATCATTCTGCTCAATTACTTACGTTGGGGAAAGCAGATAATCTGTTTCCAAAACCTTAGCTTGCTACAAAACCAACAGGATGTCCAAAAGAATGCAAACAGCCGGAGAAGAAAAAGTAAATGCCCTTACACATGGAATCGGCATACTGTTTTGTTTAATTGCCATCCCGGTTTTGTTAATGAAGGTGGACAAAAATGAATCGCATATTTTCTGGGCCATTCTTGTTTTTGGTATTGGGATGCTCATGGTGTACAGCAGTTCCACCATTTATCATCTTATTCAAAATCCCGAGCTGAAAGCCAAAGTACGTGTTGCCGATCATGCAAGTATCTACTTTCTGATAGCAGGGACTTATACCCCGCTCATTGCCACTTATCTGCCCAAGGAGAAAGCTGTTTTTTTTCTGGGTCTAATTTGGGGGCTAGTAGCTATTGGTGTTTTGTTCAAAATTTTCTTCACCCACCGTTTCAAAATCGTTTCAGTCAGTATCTACCTTGCTATGGGCTGGATGATCGTTTTTATGGTTGAACCACTGCGGCAAAATATGCCGATCGCCCTTCTGCCTTGGATTGTCATTGGAGGATTGTGTTATACCTTGGGTGTTTATTTTTATGTAAAAAGTAATAAACCATATTACCATGCCATTTGGCATTGTTGCGTATTGGGCGGAACTGTATCACATTGGATTTTTGTTTACCAGTCTGTGGTAAATTAATGTTTCAAAATGCGCTGGTTAGGTGCTAAAAAAAGCGATTGTCGGTTTCCCAACAATCGCTTTTTTTTGTTTTTACGGATGAAAGCTTATTGCTTTTCCAGCAATTTTTCCAGTCGCTCCAATCGGGCATTCATTTTCTCGATCTGTTCTTTTTGTGTTTCAATGACAGTTTCCTGTGATTTAATTTGAGCCTGTTGCTCCTGAATTGCTTTTACCAGCACGGCTGACATTTTTGAATAGTCGATACCCATTGCTTTTCCTTTGGAAACTACATTGTTCTCCTCATCATGAAAAGCAACCAATTCGGGTACTAATTCTGCCATTTCTTCAGCAATAAAGCCCAATTGATAAACACCTGATTTGTCGAAAGTATACTGATAACGGACAGGATTTATTTTCATAATTTCAGCCAACCCATAGCTCATAGAGCTGATGTTCTGTTTCAATTTACCGGAACTTACATTTACAAAGCCTGTTGCATAAATAGAAAGTGAGCCGAAAGAACCACCACAATAAATTTTGTTTGCATCACTGTAACCACCACCACCCGGCACATTCACATTGTAACCGCCTAGATAAATTGCGCGGTTGTCAAAACCGGGATAAGAACCAATCAGTTCAAATTTGAAACCGCTACTAGTATTGTAAGAACTGTGAATGGCATCCGATCCATTTTGAACCAATGTACGTGTTCCTACCACATGCAGTTTTTCAACCGGAGCATTGATGCCAATACCAACATTGGCATTGTTACCCAAAATCAAAGAGTTTGACTGAGCAACTGTAGCATTAGCACCAATTGCAGCGGCATTTGTGAGCCCATCTACTGTTACATCAGCACCATAACCCAAAAGGGTCAGAGTGGATCCGGTTATATTAAAATCACCTGCATTTCTGCCCAAAGCAACATTCTGAACTCCTGTTGTATTGGCAAACAAGGAATTATAACCGATCCCAACGTTATTTGTTGCTGTGGTATTAGCCCCTAGTGCATCCGTGCCAATTGCAATATTGATACCACCTGTGCTGACATCCAAAGCTCTGGCTCCAATGGCTATATTGTTCGAAACTGTTGTTGCTGTTGATAATGCATTTAGACCAATTGCTATGTTTTGAATGCCTGAAGTATTTGCCCCCAGCGCATCGGCGCCAATTGCAACATTGATATTACCACTTGTATTGGCATCCATAGCGCGGGAACCAATTGCAAGATTATTGGAAGCTGTGTTAAGCAATAAGGCGTTATGTCCAACTGCAACATTATTAGTGCCTGTTGCATTGGCACCAAGCGCATCTACACCGATAGCGAGATTTGGCGTACCGCTCGTGTTGGCATCCAATGCTCTTGAACCTACTGCGACATTATCAGATGCTGTGTTTAAAAGAAGTGCATTGTGACCAACAGCAAGATTGTTGGCACCTATAATGTTAGCTCCCAATGCATCGACACCGATTGCTAAATTTGGTGTACCACTCGTGTTGGCATCCAATGCTCTTGAACCCATTGCGACATTGTTAGAAGCAGTGTTGTTATATAGTGCAGCAGAACCAATAGCTGTAATGTTTGAACCGATTGAATTTGAATAAAGTGCCTGATAGCCCGATGCTGTATTTTCGCTTCCGGAGGTATTGGAATACAAAGCCTGACTACCGGTTGCTAAGTTGTAGTTTCCAAAAGTATTCAGAAATAATGAATTTGCTCCAAATGCTGAATTTAACAAACCTGAACTATTACTGTATAAAGAACGAAAACCGGTGGCTGTATTATCGTTCCCTGTACTGTTAAAACCCATAGAAGAATATCCAATTGATGTGTTATTATTTCCGATTGTATTTGAAAACATTGAATTATAGCCACTAGCAGTATTATTAGTACCTGATGAGTTGTTATACATAGCCTGACTTCCAACTGCTGTGTTAAAGTCCCCAGTGTCATTGTTACGCAATGAAGAATAACCGTTAGCAGTATTATTTATACCACTTGAATTAAGATACATTGAATTGTAGCCAAATGCGGCATTGTTATATCCGGTCGTATTACTGAACATAGATAAACCGCCATTTGCTGAATTGTTATTGCCCGTAGTATTATTATATAAGGTTCGATACCCTACAGCTGTATTTTCATTTCCTGAACTATTACTAAACAAACCCTGATGACCTATTACAGTATTGAAGGAACCAGTGTTTGAATTACCTGATTGATAGCCCAAAAAAACATTGCTTGTGATATGATCAATTCTTCCGGCCTTTTGGTTATTCACCCTAATGTTGAAAGGTACGTCATTAGTAGTGCCAATAAAATTAGTACCATCAACGGTATTGGCATTTCCCAATATTGTCCAGTCATTGCTTTGTGTATTGAGGAATCGCACCCATACGACACCGTTCCAATAGTAATATCCTGGGGTTACGTCAGCAACTGTGGCACTATTATATACCAACAAAGAAGTCGCAGGTG
>JBIKQC010000177.1:0-8496 GCA_044349855.1 Saprospira sp. | reverse complement strand
GCTCAATGTTATGAATTTTAATAAAATTTTCAAAACCGTTATATGTCGGAGAATCTGCATCTCTCCAATAGTAATTTAATAGTAAAACTAAATAATTACTCATATATGGGTTAGAAGTTTATTTTATTTAAATTTTTTTATAATTTGTTCTTAGTTTGCATTATATTCAATTCCAAATAAAATATAATTCTATAAAAATTGAAATTAATGTTTTAAAAGCTGAATAAGCCCTCCAATTGGCTATGTATTATTTAAATGTGATGCTAACGAAAAAAAAGATAATGCCAAAATATTTAACTTAACCTGAAATTCGTTTTAAGTAACAGGACTAAATAATAGATTTTCTCAATTTATATCTTTTTTCTCATTATTCCCTCAAATTTATAAATCGCAACTACAAATCATTCAAAATCTATCTAGTATGAAAACACTCTTTCTTTTATTAATTACAGTAGCAGCTTTTTGCACCCACTCATTTGCTCAATCTGAGGATTATCCATTATCTAATCCATTTGCAGGAACAAGTACTTACGATTATAACTTAAAAATAAACGATACCGTAAGTGTTTTAGATCAAGCTGGAGTCTTTAAAACTATGAAGGTTTATGAGAAAAAAAATAGTATGTATAAAGTCGCCAAACTCGATGTTACAGCATGGGAATTAAAAAACGATCAATCTGCATGTAAGTGGTATAAATGCAATTCTGTTTATCCATACTATGATATGAAGAGTTTTCAAGCGAAAACATCGAAATATAAAAGCACAATAGCGTCCTTGCTTAATTGCATGTCTGAAGATAAAAAAATTCCTTTAAGCAGTTTAACAGGAATTAATAAATGGCCCACCTATTATATTAAAGATGATAATGAATACAATTCCATGAAAGCAGATTTAGAAAACTGTAAGGAGCTGCTTAAAACCTTTAAATTTCATCCAAATACATTTATGGGTTATGAAAATAATCCGGTCATTTGGGTGGCAGTTGTTAATGATGGCATAAAATATTTAGATTGCTTAAAGGCTGTTGGAAATCCCGATATCATCAAGGCGGTGAATAAAATCCTGAGCGAAATTGCCGTTGCCAAAACAAATGCACAAAATTTTAAAGGTGGTGAGGAAGGTTTATACAACTGCAGCGGATGTTATCAATATTATTTTAATGCTGTTTCAGCAAACGAACGTAAAGATTGGTTTGCAAGAAGGACAGATTTTAACAGCGATATTGAATCAGTAAAAAAAATAAATGCTGCCTTTGATGATTTAAAGCCACTTGCTGCATCAAAAATCCCCTTAGTGAAACCAACTTCTTTGGATTGGAAATATTCGGCAGCTGGTTTGGAAACAGTCATGAAAAACCATTTAAAAAATTCTGCCAGTATAATCTATTACAAAATTGGAAGCGGTGATGCAGATTGGCAAATTGAAAAAAGCTCGGCGGGAATTCCTTTATATCGTTATAAAAGAACCTATATGTGGATTAAAAATCCATCTAACGATCATCCGTACTGCAAAAGTTTAGCCTATGTAATCAAACAAGAATACTCGGTTGGCGGCACTTATGCAGGCTCAACCGTAAGTGAATATAATGAAGGAATATGTGGATGTCCTTAAACAATAATTTATAAATCTTGAAACTTATCTAAAAATTAAAAATAAAGAGATAGTTAAAGTGTAAGATGGAATAAGATAACTCATAAAAGAGCTATTAGTTAAAAAATTAGAATACTTTTAAGATAACTCAAATGTGTTAAATCAGATTTTCACAAAATATAAAAACCGAATCAAATAAGATCTGATTCGGTTTTTTTAATTTATTTAGTATTTGTAGACCAATCATGTGGTTCGAGTAAATTTCTCATTTCGCTGAGCTGTTCAGCAGCACCTATTTTTCTTCTCTCTCGGTACCAAATAAATCCTACAGTTCCAAGCAAAATATATGGAAAGACAAGCATATACATGATTCCTGCATTCAAACCTTTTGCCTTTGTGCCCCCGTTTTTTAAGTCAGCTTCTGCCGACATCCTACACATAGGGCATTGCGCAGCTAAGTTTGCAGGTTTAATTCCCAATGAAAGAAAAAGGCTAAAAAATAATACTATTTTAATAAATCGAGATTTCATATTCCAAAAATTTAAGTAGTATAATAAGGTGAGATCATCAAGTAACATATTACTCCGCTTATGCACACATAAAGCCAAATAGGATAACTGAATTTTACCAATTTTTTATGCTTTTCAATTTGACCGGTATATCCGTACAAAAATGCAAAAAGAACAAAAGGTGCCTGAATAGCTGCTAAAATAATATGTGTTATCAGGATCGGGTAATATACATACCCCATATCTCCTCCATATTTAGTTGAATCGGTAACGATATGATAAAATACATACAACAACAAAAACACTAAAGAAAGTCCCATAGCAACATAAATTAAGCTGCTGTGCACTTTAATATTTTTTTGCTTTACAGCAATCAATGCAGCAATTAGCATTAAAGCGGATAATCCGTTTAAAACTGCATTAATCTTAGGAAGTAAGTGAGGGTCGAAAGGAAGATTAATATTCAATCTTACACCAAATAATATAGCTACAACCAAGGGTAGTGCTATTGAAATAACTGTAACAATTAAGTTAAGTTTTTTTTGCTGTTCTGAAGTTACTGTAGCCATAAAATTTATTGTTCCTGATAAACGTCTTTTTCCCTTTTAAATTTAATTTTTTTGCGGTCTTCTTTTGCAGGAAGTAAAATAGTAGCATGTTTCATCATATTATTAACTTCTGCCGGTTTTCTTGCATCATAATAATTAGCAATAATACCTTTCCTATCAATGAGTACAAAATAATATGGTGCTTTAGTCGAGTCCAGCTTTATTTTTTTAAGAAAATCGGACATCTGTTCAGGAGGTGAGTGCAATACTGTCCATGACAATGTATCCAGTTTCTTATTGCTTATAAGGGATTTTAACTGTGCTGTTGAATCAAATTGAAGTGCATAGGTAAATATCTGAACCCGTTTTGTCTTTTGTATAAATTCATCATGAACCCTATTTAACTGTGTCCAGATAGAATCACAGTCTTTGCAACTAGGGTCATAAAAATGCGCAATCAAAACCTTATCACCAACTGACGCAATTGATATACGCTGTTCATTCAGAGCAGAAAAAAAAGTCATATCAGGTACTTGTAATGAGTCTCTATAGGCTTTCATTTCTGCTTTTAGACTTTTATAAGCCTTTAGTCCTGAACTGGACATATATAGCGCCAGTAAAGGAAAAATAACCAGCGTAGATGTTGCCAGTACCATTAGTACTATCTTTTTTATTTTTTGACTACCTGTTGTAGATTTAACCTGATTCATGATTATTGCTGAGTTGATAACGTCTTATATAAATGCAGAAAAGCCCCAAATGTTCAATTATGACTGATTTTTCAGCGTAAAGATAGCGCAAAAAATAGAAATTATATAAGAAAAAAACGCCTCAATACTAGGTATGAGGCGTTTTGGTATAATTATAACTAATGTATTAACGGTAGCTGATAACATTATTCAATTCTTCAACAGGTACAATCATAGTTGTTTTGCCTTCCTTTTTATTAATACTTTCTATGTTTTTGTCATTCACATAGTTTTTATTGTTATTCCATGAGCTGCCTTCCCAAAGAAAAGCAGTGATAGCCCAAATGAACAGAAGCATGGGTAATACAATTGTATACCCCATCGCTTTAGTTTCAGCACCTAAGTGCATGAAAATACCCACAATGTACCATGCTTTGAAAAGACTAGCAAAAATCATAACAGGAACCATGAAAAAAATCTTAGGCAATCTAAAGCCTTCAATTAGATGGCCATTACCGAGAAGTGCCAAACCTACTTCTGCAAAAGTTACAATTAAAAGGATTATAAAACCCCAAAAAGCAACGCCAACATCTTCTTTTACTGTTGTTACATGATGTCCCATGATATGTGAAAATTATTAATTATCGAATATTGATTAGAGCAGATAGAATGCTAAGAACACAAACACCCATACAAGGTCTACAAAGTGCCAGTATAAACCAACTTTCTCAACCATTTCATAGCCATTTTTACGAGCTACGTAAGCACTGTTCCATGACTGAATTGCGATAATGAGTAGGAATACTAAACCTGAAAGTACGTGGAACCCATGGAAGCCAGTGATGAAAAAGAAGAGTAATCCAAATGTTTTAGGACCATAAGCTTCAGATTTAATAATGCCTTCCTCATTTTTGTAGGCACCTGGAGCATAGTCATGGAAGTGATGACTGTACGTTATGAGATATGGGGTTGACTTATCAACTTCCATTTTCTTGGGGAGTTTATCTTCATGATCTCTTTTCTCAAAGTACTTATTACCTTCAGCATCTACAAAATAGAAAGTCTCGTGACCTGAAATCTGTTCTTTTTTCCAACCTTTGGCAGATGCCTCTTTTTCAAGTTCAGCAAAAGTTAAATACTTACCTTTCTCAACGTGAGCTGAGAATGGATTGGTATAAACTGTCATTCCTTCAGTATAAATTAGGTTTGTCCATTCCCAAGCCTGACAGCCCAAAAAAACTGCACCACCAAATACTGTAATTATCAACCAAGTTATAACCCCATTTCTGTTTTCACGTTTTCCTTCTTGTACAGCTCTTAAAACTGTTACAGAACTGACAATAAGAACGAAAGTCATAAAGGTAACAAAAATTAGAGGGGCACCCGTTACCCCAAAAGGAGCAGTCTGGAAAACAAAGTCAGGTACAGGCCAAGTGTTCATACTAAAACGCAATGCGCCATATGATATTAAGAAACCGCCGAAAGTAAAAGCATCGGACAACAGAAAGTACCACATCATCAGTTTACCATAACTTGCTCGGAAGGGCTCTACGCCACCACCCCACAATTCCTCTGATACTTCATGTGAGTGGTCATGTTCATGATCGTGTGTTTCGATAACCGTCTCGTTTGCCATTTTAATACTATTTATTATTTTACGAAAGAATTATTATTGAATCATTAAAAAAATCAAAATATAAATCCAAAGGATATCAACAAAATGCCAAAATGTGTAAACCAATTCCAATTTTAAAGTTCTTTTATCGCTTGCGTAATCAAAACGACCCATAATTATACCAATCATTGTAACCACTAATGCAGCAATACCACCAATTACATGTAAAACATGTGTATAAGTTATTAAATAGAAAAAACTGCTTGATTGGTTTGTTGAAATGTCAATATCCATTTTTTGGAGACTTTGCCAACCCAAATACTGAAAAAGGATAAAAGCTAAACCAAAAGAAAAACCTGTAAAAAATAAACTTTTAAATAATTTCAGATTTCCATTTAAGTAAGCTTTTTTAGAAACATAAAATGAAATACTGCTAATAAGTATTACAGCAGTACTGTAGTAAAATTCAAATGGCAATGGAAACGACAGCCAATTGCCGGCTGATTTGCGTACAATATAAGCACTTGTAAATGCCGAAAAAAACATTATCATGCTCACTATAGCCATCCACAAGGCGAACTTTTTTGGATGTATACGCTTTACATTAACCTCACTTGTAACGCTCATGTTTTGTGTTTAAATTTTATTGGCCATTAGGGCAATAAAGACTACAACCTGATAAATTAATGAAGCAAACATTAATTGTTTAGCGGCAGTTTTATCACATTTAATATATAAACGTAAAGCAAAATAAAGAAAACCGATTCCACTTAATAACATTATTACACAAGCTATTGTACCTGATATTCCTAATGTTAAAGGAACAAAACTTATAGCAATAAGACAAAGAATGTAAAAAATAATCTGTATTACTGAACTTTTATTTCTACCATCTTTATGACTGCTAGGCAATAAATAAAATCCGGCATTTGCATAATCATCATAAGCTACCCATGCTATGGCCCAAAAGTGTGGAAATTGCCATAAAAACTGTAGGCTAAAAAGATAAACAGCCTGTGATTCCAATGTACCATTTGCAGTTGAGGCTACCCACCCAATTGCCATGGGCAAAGCTCCAGGAACTGCCCCGATCCAAACGGCAGCTGGAGAAACTTTTTTCATTGGGGTATAGATAAATGCATAACACACCAAAGAAAAAGCACCTAAAACTGCAGTAAGCGCATTAAAAGAAGCAAGTATTAAAATTCCTGCCGCTCCCATCAATCCGGCTAAAAGTACAGCTTCTGACATTTCCATTCTACCTGAAGGTAAGGGTCTGTTTTGAGTTCTTCCCATCAGCTTATCAGTTTCTTTTTCCAAAACCTGATTTAATGCATTTGCTGATGCTGTAACCAATAAACCACCCAATCCCAACAAGACTAATTCAAGCCATCTAAAATCTTCAGTACCAAGATAATAAGCAGTACAAGCAGAAAAAACTACCGACAAAGCAAGACGAAACTTAACCAAGGCTTGATAATCCCTGATTTTTTGTTTAATAAAAGTTGCTTTGCCGGTAGAATTGGAATACGGTTCCAAAGTATTGATATTTTAATAAACTACAAACTAAAAATTGGAAGATATTCCTTAGTGACCACCTCCACCATCTACTTCCCCATTTGCCAATGGCTCGGTTTGAGGAATGAAATCACGATCCGGATAACGACTAAGGTCATATGGCCAACGATAAACTTGAGGGATATCTCCCTCCCAATTTCCATGACCTGCATTTATAGGAGCAGTCCACTCAAGTGTCGTTGCACCCCACGGATTCATTTCAGTTTGTTTTCTTCCTCTGTAAATAGAATAGAAGAAGTTTAGTACAAAGAGCAATTGAACAAAGAATACACAAATAGCTGCTATTGTAATCATCTGATTCATTGAATCAAACTGATCGAAAGCCTGGAAGGTGTCAAAGCTATAATAACGTCTTGGTACACCGGCCATACCCTGATAGTGCATTGGACCAAATATTGCGTAAGCGCCAATGAGCGTTCCCCAGAAGTGAATCTGACCCAGTGTTTCGTTCATAAAACGACCATACATTCTGGGAAACCAGTGATATATACCTGAAAACATACCAAAAAATGCTGCGACACCCATTACTACGTGAAAGTGTGCTACAACGAAGTAAGTATCGTGTTGTTGAATATCAATTACAGAATTACCAAGGAATAAACCGGTCAAACCTCCGGAAATAAACATAGAAACAAATCCAATTGAAAAAAGGGATGCAGAATTCAAGCGAATATTTCCCCCCCAGATTGTGGCAATCCAATTGAATACTTTTACCGCTGAAGGAACAGCAATGATAAGGGTAAACAATACAAAGATATTAGCTACAAACGGGTTCAAACCAGTCATATACATGTGGTGTGCCCATACTAAAAATGATAACACACCAATTGCTAAAATTGAGAATACCATTGCTTTGTAACCAAAAACCGGTTTTCTGGCATGAACTGAAAGTACTTCAGAAACAATACCCATAGCCGGAAGAATGATAATATAAACCTCAGGGTGGCCAAGGAACCAAAACAAATGTTGAAATAATACAGCATTACCACCTACACGTTCTGTCAATGCTTCACCGGCAATATAGATTTCATCAAGGAAAAAACTAGTTCCCATAGCTCTGTCAAACAATACCATGAAAAAGCCTGAAGCAATAACCGGGAATGAAAGAAGAGCTAAAATAGCTGTGACAAGAAATGCCCATATTGTTAGTGGCATACGGAACATAGTCATACCTTTCGTACGCATATTCAATACTGTAGTAATGTAATTGATACCACCCAATAATATTGAAACGACAAAAAGTACTAAGCTTATTAACCAAAGTGTCATACCACCTTTAGATCCATCAGATGCCTGAGGAAGTGCACTCAGTGGCGGATATCCTGTCCAACCGCCTGAGAAAGGACCGGTGTTAAGGAACAATGAAATCATCAGTACAACACCTGAAAGGAAGAAAAACCAGTAAGACAACATATTCAAAAGAGGTGATGCCATGTCTCGTGCACCAATCTGCAATGGAATTAGTAGATTCGAGAAAGTACCGGAAAGTCCGGCCGTCAAAACGAAAAAAACAATAATAGTTCCATGCATTGTTACTAATGCATAGTAGAAATCAGGACTTAAAGATCCTTTACCATTTGATGGATCAATATCGATCCAACCACCAAGTAAAGGCTGCAGCCAGGAAATATCAGCATCGGGAAAACCCAAATGGATTCGGAAAATAACAGACATTGCAGACCCAATTATAGCCCAAAACATACCAGTAATTAGGAATTGTTTTGAAATTGTTTTGTGGTCCATACTGAACATATATCTATCAATAAAAGATGATTGATATTTGTCGCCGTGATGATCATCGTGACCATGATCATGTCCGTCTTCGCCGTGAGTGTGCAGCTCTTTTTCGATTATCGTTATGTCAGCCATAATGACTAAATTTTTATGATTGGTTAAACTTGCTTTTTAAAAAATATTAAGACTTAATAAAGATATTAAACAATCAATTAGATAATTGGTTTAACAG
>JBIKQC010000176.1:0-8506 GCA_044349855.1 Saprospira sp. | reverse complement strand
CATCAGTTCATTGAAAATTACATCCTGTGGGGTAGCAGGTACTATTAATACATAATAAAAAGGAGTATTAACTGATGTAATGGCATTTCCTGCAATATCTTCTACATTTATAACAGTTAACTGATAAGTTGTCTGACTGACTAAAGGACTCACCGTAAGGTGCACCAATGCAGGATTTGAGCCATCCAAAACCGCAGAAATAACATTAATACCATTATTGATACTGTAATTGGTTGACAGATTGGCTGTAGCCGGGTCCAGCGGTTCATCAAAAAGTACATCTACAGAGCTATTATTTATGGGGCTTGCAGATAATAAAACCGGTGGCGTATTATCTACAAAAAGTGGTGAAACAACAAAATCATCATAAAAAAAACGATCTCCCTGTGTAGTGGTATATGTGGTATAAACCCCAAAAAAAGAACCGCTTGTATGTGTATTATCTGTAACAGTTCCTTCACTGACAAAGGTTGAACCGCCTGTATGATCTGCAAAAAGTTGCCAAACTCCTGTACTGCTTCGTATTATTTTGATTCTGCTGTTAATTACAGCTGTGGTTACAGTTGCATCTGTACCTCTCAATATTCTGGTTGTGGTTCCATTTGTAACTTTGTATATTTCAAGTGCATCCAAACTGCCGGTTTCACCAAACTGCAGGTAATAACCATTCAATGTTGCTGAAGCAAAATTACTGTTGTCTGCCTGCAAATATACCCTAACTCTGTTTGTTGACGAAGGACCGGCAGTAGTTAGATTAGTACGGACTAAAAACTCCCAACCGATACTGTCTCTAATACTTAAACTGCTATAAAGTGACGCACTGCCGCTAAATCCCAAATCATTAATTCTCAATTCATTTCCTATAACGGTATATTTTAAAACATCACCCGACCATTGGGGATTATTGCTAAAATCACCGTCAGTAAAATTGTCCTGAAAAATTGTCTGCGCATTTACAAATATCGGCAAAGACAAGAACAACAATATATTGGAAAGAATAGAAAATTTCATAAGATGAGTTTTTAATAAACTGATTCTAAAAATACTATTCTTATATTAACTGGGTGTTAAATTTGAAATGTTTTTGATGTTAAGGATGTATTTTTTAACTACCTTTGGCAAAAATACCAACAGAATATGAAATTTAAGGCACATCCATGGCATGGAATCGACCCGGGTAAAAATGCGCCTGAGGTTCTCAGATGCTTTATTGAGGTTGTTCCCGGCGACCAAATGAAATATGAGATAGATAAAGAAAGCGGCTTCTTAAAAGTTGACCGTCCAAATCTTTACTCCAGCTCTGTCCCTCTATTATATGGATTTATTCCTAAGTCTTATTCAGCAGATATTTCTGCAGATTATTGCATGAAAATGACAGGCATGACAGGCCTTAAAGGAGACGGTGACCCCATTGATATTATTGTGCTGACTGACCGTCAGATTCCAAGAGGCGACCTCATAGTTGAGGCAATACCTATTGGTGGTCTGCGCATGATTGACAAAGGAGAAACGGATGACAAATTGTTGGCTGTGCTTAAAGGAGATCAGACCTATGGCGAAATGACAGACATATCTCAGGTTCCACGTGCATTGATGAAACGCATAAAACATTATTTTCTGACCTACAAAGATGATCCTGAATCAAAAAGCGATTCTGTGGTCAATATTGAATCTGAATATGGCCGTGAAGAAGCCTATGAAGTCATTAATGCAGGTTTTGCAGATTATAAAAAGTATTTTGAACATAAATAATTAAAAATAACTTTAAATCAATATTTTCTCAATGAGAAAAATCAGCGCAGACATAGTCTATACCATAAGCGGAAGTCCAATAACAGAAGGTGTTGTTGTTCTTGATTCAAACGGCAAAATATTATCTGTAGGCAATCGCAGAGATTTCGATTCCGCAGAACTTGAAATTTATCAGGGTGTTCTTGTGCCCGGCTTTGTGAATACACATTGCCATTTGGAGCTTTCACACATGAAAAGCAAGGTAAACACCGGTACAGGACTTATAGATTTCATAAAAGGTGTTGTATCACAAAGAGCTGCTGAAGCTGAACTGATACAGGAAGCCATTGAAAATGCTGAAGCAGAAATGTTGGCCGGCGGCATTGTTGCAGTTGGTGATATTTCCAATGTCCCCGATACTTTTGTTCAAAAAAGCAAAGGTAATTTGCGCTACTATTCCTTTGTTGAATTTTTTGACTTTTTGCAAAATCAGAATGCTCAAGCTGAGTTTGACAAATACAAAGCTGTTTATGATGCTTTGCCCCTTGCAAAGGGCAGCTTCAAAAGCTGTGTGCCGCATGCCCCTTATTCCGTTTCTGAAAGACTCTTTGCATTGATTAAAGAGGTAAATTCAGGAAACACTTCCACAATTTCCATCCACAATCAGGAAACTCCACCAGAGAACGAACTGTTCCTGAAAGGAAGTGGAGGATTTGTTGATTTCTACGGTCAGTTTGGTATCGACATGTCTACATTTAAACCAAATGGCAAGACGGCCATTCATTATGCAATAGCGCATATGGACAATACCCATCGTACGCTTTTTGTACACAACACTTTGACGACTGTTGATGATATCAGCATTGCACAAAACTGGAATTCTGAAGTTTATTGGGCTACCTGTCCGAATGCAAATCTTTACATCGAGAATAACTTACCAAATTATAAGTCATTCCTCGATACGAATGCTAAAGTAACAATCGGAACTGACAGTCTGACCTCAAACTGGCAGTTGTCTATCCTTTCAGAAATGCAGGCCATCGCCCGTTTCCAATCCTATGTACCTACAGAAACCATTCTTCGCTGGGCAACTCTGAATGGTGCGGAAGCATTAGGTTTTGATGCGGAACTTGGAAGTATTGAAGCCGGAAAAACACCGGGCATTAATTTACTTTATAATACCAACGGATCTAATAACCTGTTGGGAGAAGATACAAGGGTAAAACGTTTGGCATAAGCTTAGCATAGTTTAAATTTGAAAATTATAAAATGCTTTTTGACAAATCATCAAGAAAAAACTATCCCCGGAATTGTAAAATTTAAAAACTATTATAAATTTTGCTTTCTTTCGTAAATAATCAAGTAGAAAACTAATAAGACATAAAATGGAACTGGGTCAAATCAAAATATAATTTTGTTGAACAACTTACGCTTTCATTTTTTTTGAATAAGTTTATTGAGGATTAGCTATATTTACACTTCCAAATTCAAAATAGGGCTTAAGACAGCACTATTTTTCAGATTTTTTCCTGGCGAATATTTAAAATACAGCTTTCGAAATGGAAACACAGCCATATACAGCAAACAATAAAATCCGAATTGTTACAGCCGCTTCGCTGTTCGACGGACATGATGCTGCCATTAATATCATGCGCCGCATCATGCAGCGTTCAGGTGCCGAAATTATTCACCTGGGGCATAACCGCTCGGCACAGGAAATAGTGGAAACAGCCATTCAGGAAGATGTTCAGGGCATTGCTATTACCTCCTATCAGGGTGGTCATAATGAATTTTTTAAATATATTTTTGATCTGCTTAAGGAGCGCGGAGCCGGACATATCAAAATTTTCGGCGGTGGTGGTGGCACTATCCTGCCTACCGAGATCCAAGAACTGCATGCCTACGGAATCTCCCGCATCTATTCTCCCGACGATGGCCGTTCCATGGGTCTTCAGGGTATGATCAATGACCTGCTTTCTCAATGCGATTACCCGACCGGTCAAAATATCGGCCCTGAATTAAAAACTTATTTAAATAAAGATAAATACAGCATTGCACGTCTAATCTCGGCTGCCGAGAATGAGCCTGAGGCTTCAGATGCCTGGCTGACAGATGTGGAAAAACTGGCAGCTGCTTCAAATGCACCTGTGCTTGGTATTACCGGTACCGGCGGTGCCGGAAAATCGAGTCTTGTGGATGAGCTGGTTCGCCGCTTCCTGATCGATTTCAAAGACAAAACAATTGCAGTTGTTTCTGTCGATCCATCCAAACGCAAAACAGGCGGTGCCCTTCTCGGTGACCGCATACGCATGAATGCCATCAACAGCGGTCGTGTGTATATGCGCTCTTTGGCTACTAGACAGTCCAATCTTTCTGTTTCAAAATACATCGGCGATGCAGTGAGCATCCTTAAAGCAGCCGGCTATGATTTTATCATCCTCGAGACCTCAGGTATCGGACAATCCGACACGGCAATTGCCGATCTTTCCGATGTTTCCCTCTACGTAATGACACCGGAATACGGTGCTGCTACGCAGCTGGAGAAAATCGATATGCTCGATTTTGCTGATCTTATCGCCCTCAATAAATTCGACAAGCGCGGTGCGCTCGATGCGCTTCGCGATGTGCGCAAACAGTACAAGCGCAATCACAATCTCTGGGAAGAAGAGGATGAAAAATTGCCTGTTTTCGGTACTATCGCTTCTCAGTTCAACGATCCGGGCATGAACAGTCTTTACAAGGCCGTTATGGATAAAATTGTTACAAAAACAGGGGCGGCTCTTCATTCCACATTTCTGGTGAGCAACGAGATGAGTGAGAAAATTTATATCATCCCACCTTCCCGTACCCGATACCTTTCTGAAATTACCGAGAATATCCGCCGTTATAATGACTATGTCGAAAGTCAGGCCAAATTGGCATCAGAACTCGAAGCACTCAATACTTCAGCACAATTGCTCGATCATCAGAAAAGTGCTGCAGCTCAGGAATTGAGAGACCTTTTTGAAAAGAAATATGGATTTTTGGATGGTGAATTTCAGCAGTTGCTGAAAGGCTGGGCAGCTAAAATCCAAAACTACAGAAATGAAGAGTTTGTTTACGAGGTACGCGGCAAGCAGATCCGTTTGAAAACCCATTCGGTATCTTTGTCACATACACAGATACCAAAAGTGGCGGTCCCCCGTTTCAGCAGCTGGAGCGAGATCATCCGCTGGTCGGGTCAGGAAAATTTCCCCGGAGAATTTCCTTACACGGCAGGGGTATTTCCTTTCAAACGAACGGGCGAAGATCCTACACGTATGTTTGCAGGCGAGGGCAATCCCGAGCGCACCAACCGCCGTTTCCATTATGTTTCATTGGGGATGCCTGCACATCGTCTTTCCACAGCTTTTGACTCTGTGACACTCTATGGAGAAGACCCCGACTACAGACCTGATATTTACGGAAAAATCGGCAATTCGGGTGTAAGTATCTGCTGTTTGGATGATGCCAAAAAACTCTATTCAGGCTTCGACCTCTGCGATCCGAAAACTTCGGTGTCCATGACCATCAACGGTCCGGCAGCTACTATAGCAGCTTTCTTTATGAATGCAGCAACAGATCAGCAGTGTGAAAAATATATCATTGAAAATGGTTTGGAGCATTTGGTAGAAGCCAAACTCAAAGAAAAATACGATGATAAATGCTTAGCCCGTCCCAAATATTTGGGTGAATTGCCCGAAGGTAACGATGGTTTGGGCCTCATGCTGCTTGGCCTTACAGGCAATGAAGTTCTTCCTGCAGAGGTTTACACATCACTGAAAATAAAAGCCTTAGCCTCTGTGCGCGGTACTGTGCAAGCCGACATTCTGAAAGAAGATCAGGCACAGAACACCTGTATTTTCTCAACAGAATTCTCACTGCGCGTCATGGGCGATGTACAGCAGTATTTTATTGACAATAAGGTACGCAATTTCTACTCCGTTTCCATTTCGGGTTATCATATTGCAGAAGCCGGTGCCAATCCGATTTCGCAATTGGCCTTTACCTTGGCCAACGGTTTCACTTTCGTGGAATATTACCTCTCGAGAGGAATGAATATCGATGATTTTGCACCGAATCTTTCTTTCTTTTTCTCCAATGGGGTAGACCCCGAATATGCGGTCATCGGTCGCGTTGCCCGCCGCATCTGGGCCAAGGCAATGCGAGAGAAATACAATGCCAATGAGCGTTCGCAGATGCTGAAATACCATATTCAGACCTCGGGCCGTTCACTGCATGCACAGGAAATTGCTTTTAACGATATACGCACAACATTGCAGGCACTTTATGCCATTTATGATAACTGTAATTCGCTGCATACCAATGCTTACGATGAGGCTATAACCACACCTACAGAAGAGTCGGTACGTCGGGCAATGGCCATTCAGTTGATTATTAATCACGAATTGGGCTTATCGAAAAATGAAAATCCGCTGCAGGGCGCCTTTATCATAGAGGAACTGACCGAACTGGTAGAAGAGGCCGTTATGGCAGAATTTGACCGTATCACCGAGCGCGGCGGCGTTTTGGGTGCTATGGAAACCATGTATCAGCGCGGAAAAATTCAGGAAGAAAGTTTGTACTACGAAATGCAGAAACATACCGGCGAATTCCCTATTGTGGGTGTAAATATGTTCCTGTCCAAAGACGGTTCACCGACGATCATTCCTGCTGAAGTTATCCGTGCTACCACTGAAGAGAAGGAGGCGCAGATCATAACGCTGCAGGGCCTGCACAAAGCCGCTGCCGATAAATCTGCAAAAGTGCTGAGTGATCTGCAATTGAAAGCTGTCCGCAACGAAAACCTTTTCGAGGGTCTTATGGAAGCTGTAAAATACTGTTCTTTGGGACAGATTACGAATGCCTTGTATGAAGTGGGAGGTCAGTACAGAAGGAATATGTAGTTTTTATTTGAGAAATGAAAATTTAAAAGGAGCTGCTCAGTAGCTTCATTTTTTTAGGCAATCGACCAAAAATAATATGTTTACCAAACTTTTATTTGTTTTAGGTTGATTTCATTTTTAAATTTCCAAGTTAATTATTTTAAGCCCTGATATTGCCTTCATTTATGTTGTGGCTATTTTAACAGTTTTTTAATTTTTTTATTTAAATCTGAAATAGTTGACTTGCTTAAACCAGTACTTGAATATGAAATTATTGATTTTTGATCTATAATCATATGAGTTGGAAATGACTGCACATTATACATCGAAGTAATGTTTTGAGCATCACTTATTATATTATATTTATACGGGGTTGTCTGCAAAAATTTTTGAACTTTAGTTTTGCTGCTAACAGCAATGCCAAGAAATACTACATTTTTATTCTTATACTTTTCTACTAATTTATTAAGATCTGGAATTTCCGTAATGCAAGGCTTGCATTCAACAAACCAAAAATTTATCACAATCAGCTTTCCTCTCAGTTTATCTAGTGAAAAGATGTTACCAGATAAATCAGTCGCGGAAAATTGCATGGCTGGTTTTCCAATAACTTTTTCATTATTAGGTGCGCTATCATCAAATTGAATCATTTGACTTTTCTCCTGTTCGGTAGCTTTCCTTAACAAAAAAAGTTTAACCACCTTGTTGCTATCAATATATGGTTCAGGGATGAAATCTCCAGACATCATAGCCTTCATAAAGTCCTCACCTTTTAGCAAAATAAAATCTACAGAATATACTGGAATAGTTATACCATCCAACATTAAAGGCTGGCTTTGATCTATATCCTCAAAGCCTGCCATTTTTAATCCGCTTAATATTTTTTCTTTATTAATCTTTATTGAATCTCCTTTAAAGTTGATCTCTTGTGCTTTGATACTATGAATCAAAAATAAAGAGAGACAAATAATTAAGTAATTTTTCATGTTAGTTATTTTAATAATCAATAATAAAGTTGATTTTGAAAAATAAGTCGATAACTAATGCACTGCGCCTATTTTTTTCTTTATCTCATCAGCATTAGGGTACGTACAAAAAGAAATTGATAAAGCGAGAGATTTGAAGTCAGCATCAGGAATTTGGATACAAGGACCTCTCTGGACTGCCCAAATAAGCGATAACCATTTTTTATTAAAACCAATCCTTTGAAGTTCTGTATACTGTACCTTTAAATAGCGCAACCAATTTTCCTTCCTGATTAATAATGCGAATACTGTAAATAGCTATTTTATTGCCCAGACTCTCTTCTGTAGCTGTAGCTATGATCTGATCACCTTTATTTACAGCTGCCAGATGTGAGATCGAAGTTTCAACAGAGAGGCTTTTTTGTCCGTGAGAATTGGAGGCGAAGGCCAGTGCAGAGTCTGCCAGTGAGTACGTAATTCCCCCATGAGCTATACCGAAACCCTGAGTCATTTCAGGGCGCACAGTCATTTTAAGGACTGCCATTCCGGCATCTAAATCTAAGATTTCGATTCCGAGCCATTGACTGAAAGCATCGTTATCGTACATTTTTTCTTTGGCAATTGCGTAAGCTTTTTCTTTACTGTTCATGGTAGAAGATAAAAGATAAAAGAGGAAAGATGAAAGATAAAAGATGAACCGATCTCGTCCCTAGACGAGAGAGCTCTATAAAGATGAAAGAGTTTCGGAAATTTAACTGCAAAGTGAATAAGTAGACGCAAAGTCCACAAAGCATTCACAATATTTATTTTTTTAAGCCTCCAAGTGTTGTGAAGGAAAGAAGGCCAGCTAAAGGAAAGGCCTCCGCTAAAAATTAGAGCTATTAAAAAAGAGGAGATGAATAATTC
>JBIKQC010000175.1:0-8510 GCA_044349855.1 Saprospira sp. | reverse complement strand
GTAATTCTCAACATTTAGCTCAAATTTCAATTTTACAGGACAGTATTGCCGCCAAAACAACTGCAGATAATACAATTTGGACAAATATCCAAAACACTCGCAATAACACAGCCACAATCTTGGATATAGATAACAGTAATATCTTAGTGTCCGCCATTTTTGAAGAAAATGAGAAAAAGGTAAATGAGGTCTATCTGAATACTATCGCAAAGCGCAATTTTGACTACTCTGCTTCGCATCTTTCATTATTGGAATCCGTTGCTTCTCAATGCCCTTGGGAAGGCGGCAATGCAGTATTCCGCGCACGTGGAATGTTGGCTTTAGTGCAAAGAGTTATTATTAATGATGAATCTATGTGCAATGCAGCTAAATCATACTCTAATGAAGAAGATAAGCATGTCATTGAAGAATTTATTGTTGAAAATGAATATATAAAACTTTATCCTAATCCCGCTCAAAATTATATTACAATAGAACTTCAAAGTAAAATTGATGCTAAAATTGAGTCCGTGGAAATATTCAATATAAGTGGACAAGGGCTGAAATATTATAATAACATTTCAACAGAACAACTTTTCCAAATTGAATTGGAATCACTTTCTGAGGGCATGTATATCTGTCGTATTATATTGTCCGATAACAGTATACAGACAGTCAAATTTTCCGTGGTAAAATAATTGTTTCACTGTCGACTTCTTCTTTACGGGAGGAGTCGGCTTTTTAATCTTTAATACAATGAAACAATTATTAATATTACTCCTAATAGCAAGTATTAGCAGCGGCACTTACGGTCAAAAACACGATAATATATGGCCTATGGGCTATGCGTATGACTCAATCATTAATCCTTGTAATTACTACATTGACTTCACCGACAGTTTTCAAATAATAAATAGATGTCTTGGAATAAAATTAATCCAGCTAGGGAATTCTGCAATTAGTGATAGCACAGGAAATTTACTGTTTTATACAAATGGTTGTTTGATTGCTGACAGCAGTCATCAAGTTATGTTAAACGGCACCGGACTAAATAATATGATAGATCCATTATACATCGAAGATGGATACCCTGCTAAAACACTGATTTTACCAAACCCAAATTCTTCAAATTTATATTATATTTTTCATTTGGAATTTCCAACAAACAGCAATGGACAAATATCTTACGGACTTCCGCTGTGGCTAAATTATTCTTTGGTGGATATGAATGGGAATGGAGGATTAGGAGAAGTTGTATTAAAAAATATTCCATTAATTAATGATACAATTGAAGGAAATACTTCATTGAGTGCAACTAAACATGCAAACGGGATAGACTGGTGGATTTTGGTTCCCGGCTGTTGCTCAAGTAATATTTATTATCGCTTTTTACTTACTCAAGATAGCATATATGGCCCATTTTTTCAAGAGGTTTCAATTCCTACTATCGTAGGGGCAGGGGGGCAATCTGTTTTTTCTCCGGATGGTTCATTGTATGTTCGCTACCTAAGTTTTGGCAAAGCTTATATACATGATTTTAACCGTTGTACAGGGGAATTAAGTTTTAAACAGGAAATCAATCCGCCAGTTAGGATTAATGTACCGGGTTTAGCAATCTCACCAAATTCCCGTTTTCTGTACCTCTGTAATGATACTATTGTGTTTCAATATGATTTGCAGGCAGCGGATATAAATGCAAGCAGGGTTATTGTATGTGTTTTTGATTGGTTTATGTCGCCATTTTATACTAATTTTTGGCAGTTGCAGTTGGCATCAAATGGGAAAATATATGGAGTATCTTCCGGTGGTACAGACCGACTACATGTCATAGAAAATCCTGACTCTGCGGGCCTTGCCTGCAATTTTAGACAGCATGCCATTATTACCCCCCGCTATAATGGTATATCCCTACCCAACTTACCACATTTCCGCACCCCTGCACTGCCGCCCGGTGCTTGTGACACTACGGGGGTAGTGCAGCTGGCAGGTATAAAAGAGGAGATAAAAATCTATCCGAACCCTAGCCACAATGGCAGTTTCAACATAGCATGGCAGGGTGCAGCAGACAGAGTACAGCTATATGATATGCTTGGGCGTTTATGTTATGAAACAGTACTACCGGAATATGCACAGGAATCGGAGCTAGATACGGCTTTAGGCAAGGGAATCTATCTTATTGTGTTGAAAAATAATGGGAATTTGGTCGGGAGAGAGAAAATTGTTATATTGGATTGATGATTGTTCGCAGTTTAAATTCTGCAACTCTGACCAACCAGATGTAAATAAAAGCTTCTGTTTAACAGAATAGATAGATTTATATGATAAGATAGAATTATATGATAAGATAGAATTAGACATATAAATGAGCAAAATCCGCCACCCTCTTCTTTCCCCTTTTATTTTTCACTTCGTGGTCCTTCGGTTCCTCTTTTATCTTTTTTTCTTATCTTTGTCATACCAATCATCAATCAAAAAATCAATTTATTATGACAAAAATTGCAAACAGAAGCGTATTGATTACAGGCGGTGCAGCCGGTATCGGCAAGCTGCTCGCAGAGCGCTGCTTAGAGGAACGCGCCTACAAAGTGATTTTGTGGGATATCAATGAAGCCAAACTGCTGGAAACAAAGGAAGAATTTGCCAAACGCGGCTTTGAAATCCTGACCGACGTAGTAGATGTAGCTGATCTTAAAGATATTATCCGTGCTTCAGAAGCATTAAAAGCGGAAATTGGCACCCTCGACATCCTTTTCAACAATGCAGGTATCGTTGTAGGTAAAAGCTTTGACAAACATACACATCGCGACATTTCCAAATCAGTAGATATCAATGTTTCGGGTGTCATGCACGTTGCTCTGGAATTCCTGCCGGGAATGATCGATCAGAACGAGGGGCATATCATCAATATCGCCTCCGCTGCCGGACTTATTCCCAATCCCAATATGTCGGTATATGCTGCGAGCAAATGGGCTGTTGTGGGCTGGTCTGAGTCGATCCGTCTGGAACAGGAAGAAAACAATACGGGTGTAAAAATTACGACTGTCATGCCAAGTTATATCAACACGGGCATGTTCGACGGCGTAAAATCTCCGGTGCTCACACCGATTATGGAACCTGAATTTATCGTTGATAAAATCATGCAGGCGGTAAAAAATGACGAGATCATACTCATGGAGCCTTTCATGACCAAAACCATTCCTTTATTACGTGGTATTCTGCCAACAAGAGCTTTCGATTTTATTGCGGGTAAAATCTTTGGGGTATATAAAACCATGGAAAATTTCAAGGGCAAACCCAAGCACGAAGCTGTTCCCGACAAGGAAGAATTGAAAGCGGATAAGATGAAAACCGAGAAGAAAAAACCTGTGAAGAAGGAAGAGGAAAAAGAGAATATTGAAAGGATTTAAAATAAGATTAAAGATCAAAGTTGAAAGATTATAAGCGAATGGAGCAGTTCACAATTTATTCCAAAGCTGACTTTTAACTTTTGACTTATAAAAATGAGGCTGTCCAAAAGTATGGGCAGCCTCTTTTTTATTTAGACTCCAAAAAGAGTCGTTATCGTAAATCAAAATTTAACTTTAAAAATTCCATTTCGTCGGAAAGCGCAACTTTGATCTTTGACCTTTAATCTTTTAACTTTATAAGCAAATTATCTTTTCTCATATTTGCAATGCAATTTCAGCAGATCAACGCTGTCAATTCCACTCAAAAGTGTTTTGATGTAGCCTGTTCCGATATTATACACCCAACCATGCAGTTGCAGCGATTGTTTATTAGCCCAAGCCTGTCTTACAATGTTGGTATTTCCCAAGTGGCTTATCTGTTCAATTACATTCAGTTCTACCAATCGGTCGAAGCGCTTATGTTCTTCCAATGCATCCAACTCGTCATCGTGAAAGTGCATCGTATCTCTGATCTGTAGCAGCCAGTTATCCAATATGCCGTAACTGCCTTCTCCCATTGCCGCTTTAACTCCGCCGCATTCATAATGTCCGCAGACAATGACGTGTTCCACTTTCAAATATTCGACAGCATATTTTAATACACTGAGAAAGTTAAAATCAGTATAACTTACCAGATTGGCAATATTGCGGTGGACAAAAAAATCACCCTGAGTGGTTCCGGTTACTTGGTTTGGCGGTACGCGGCTGTCACTGCATCCCAGCCAAAGTACTTTTGGTTCCTGACCTTTTGCTGCACGGACAAAGACCTCGGGGTCAATTTCCAATTGTTCTTTCACCCATTGCTGATTATTATCCAACAGTTCTTTTATATAGTTTTCAGAGAGCATATTTATTAGTTTGGCGAGTTATAAAAATGATAGCAATACTATAATGCCTGCAATTTAAAGAACAATCTTGATTTTTTCAATCAAAATCATTTTTTAAATTGTGTGGTATAAAGTCGTAAGATTTTGTGTAATGTATTTTAACAGCTTACAAATAAATTTGCATACAAAATTGGTGGTCATATTAATATTTCTTCCCGATCACTCCTATCAGATTTTATATTTTCTGAATTGTTTACATTAATAAACAACATTAGAAAAAAAGCATGCATAGCTGCCCCAATAGAAATAAAAAGCGTGTTTTCTGTCAGTAAGGAGGTGAATATAATTGTATAAAAAAGCAGTAGCCAGACAGATTTAAAGGCCTTCCTGTAAAAAAGCGGAAAGAAAAAGCAGCCTAAAAAGACCAAAAGGCCAATAATTCCGGTACCTGCATAAAAAGATATAAACTGATTGTGCGGTTGCATCGTGCGCTGTTCCGGATATTGCTCTTTGTAAATTTTATCCTGTTCCCGGTAAAGATCTCCCAGTCCAACACCAATCCATGGATTTTGTGCCGCAACCTTCAGCGCTACCTGATAAGATAAGAGTCTTTGTGTATCCGATAAATTTCCAATATTTCCTGCCTGAAACTGCTCCCAATTGTATTTCATCAGGTAATATTTCTGATTAAAACTTGGCAGGGTATAAAAGGCTATAATTGGTGCCAGAACAATACTGACCAAAACGACAGAACCCAGTATCCAACTTCTTTTTACCAATATCATCCTCAAAGCAAAAACAGACAAACCGGCATAAAATGCCAATAAACCGCTGCGCACCGAAAGGAGATGCAACATGATCAGCAGAAATCCTGCAAGTCCCATCAAAAGGAATCTTTCCCATTTCCAAAAAAACACAAAATGGTCTTTGATCAGTTTGCCTGCACTGAAAATGCTGATAGAGAGCAGCAGACTGAAACGTATATGGTCATTTTGGGGCGTGGCGATGGCCTTGCTGAGTGACAGATGCTGCTGGTAAAATTCAAAATTCATAAGATAATTTATCAGCACCCACAATGATGCTGCACAGATGAGCATAAACAAAAAATACAGTATTGCATTAACCTGTTTTTTGCTGAAAGGCGGCAAAAGTCCAAAGGACAGGGGAAGAATAAGATAGGGCAGCATGACGCGTAACTGCCCCCAAAATCGGGGACTGTCCTCGGAATAAATTCCGCTGAGCAGTACTACTGCAAATATTCCGAAGCTGACTAATGCAGTTTTATTGCTGTACAGCCTTGAAAAATCGCCCTTCAAATCTTTACTGATAAAAGCAGAGAGGAGTAGTAAAAACATACCTATGGTTATCAGGAATTTTGACATCACCATTCCAGTAACAATAGTAAGGCAGGCCAGCAGGGCTGTTTTTTCTCGCATTGCTTTCACATCAGATTAAAGAAAAGATCAGAGTTCAAATCGAAGGTATTTTATGGTCAGACCTTTTTCGAGATGCATCTGTTCATAGTAGGTTTTAATATCCCACTCGAGCATCTGCTCGGACAGGATATAAATATTATCATGGGCAAATTGCAGCTTCAATTTTTCTTCTTTTACCCTTGCCAATGTAAATTCATACAGTTCCGGAGAATCTGTCTTCAAATGTATCAATCCGCCGGGTTTCAGCACCTGTCTGTACCAATCCATAAAAAAGTTGGAGGTAAGGCGTTTCCTTGGTTTTTCGAGCTGCGGATCTGCAAAGGTGATCCAAATTTCGGACAATTCACCAGGCGCAAAATAATAGCTGATAAAGTCGATCTGACTTCTGATAAAGGCTACATTGGTTAAACCCTCCTGAATAGCAGCAGTTGCTCCGCGCCAAAGGCGGTTGCCCTTGAGATCCATACCGATAAAATTGCGCTCGGGATACATCCTTGCCAGACCTACTGCGTATTCGCCTTTACCGCAAGCAAGTTCAACAGTAATGGGATTATCATTTCCAAAAAATTCATGCCAATGGCCCTGCATATTCACCTTCTTTCCTTCGGAATTGACCAGATTATTTGTCAGTACCTCATGGTTTTGAAAAACGTTTGGGAGGGTGCCTATTTCAACAAATTTTTCCTGTTTGCCTTTTTTGCTCATGTTATTAAACGGTATTTTTTTATCTATGGATAATTGCGGCTGCAAAAATAGGAAATAGTCAGACAAAAAAATTCCAAACGGGAAAATCCTGTTTGGAATTTGTTTTTTATCTTGATGTGGTAATGTTTTGATCGTGATTTAGGAATTAAACATCTTTTTTCTTAAATGTAAAGGATAGTTTTCCATCCGCACATCATCACATCCGCACATTTTCACATCTTTTACTTCGGCTGCATCAGTTTTTCATAGACAACATTGGTATGCGTCGGTTTGAAAGCCGGGCCTTTGAGCTGTGCTGTAATATAAATTGCTTTCAGATTCAGCTGCTTTTCATCCCCTTCGCGAAGGGTAATCTGACGATAATCCAAAGCGGCTTTCAGGCTGTTTTGCATGAGGTCAATTTCTTCCTGAGTAGCGGCACGGCCTCCATTTTTCTCGTAGAATTTATCGGAAAGCTGCTGAGCCAATGTTTTCTTTTTGGCTTTTACTACCAATGCCAATTTTGCAAACTCTTTATTTTGCTGATCGAGTGCATCTTTGGCTTTGGCAAATTTTGCCTGCAGCTTGGGATCGGCATTATTGAAAGCTTCGATGTAACTGCTGAAAGCGGTCTGAAGTTCGCGAACTGCAAGCAGGTCTTTTCTGGCGAGATCACCTTTTTTAACTTTGGCGCTCACTTCGCTTTTGATGACGGCAAACTTCGATTTAAGTTCTTCTGTGGCCGTTTTCAATGCAGCTGTCTGATCTTTGATATCAGCAATGCGTTCTTCTTTATTTTGAGCTACTTCTTTTTTGGGTGCAGGCGTTTTCTTTTCCTCTTTGGCAGCATTGCCAAATTTGGAGCTGATGGCTGAAGTCACAGATCCAACTTTTGCGACATTGCCGACTGTTTCTTCTTCACCTTCCTCGTTATCTGCGCCACCTTTTTCAATGATATTGGCGACCAAACCGATTTTGCCCAGAATCACCTTATCCAATGCTCTGCAACCTTTGGTTTTTATGCGGCCGTGTCGTATTTCCATATTAAATTCCTCTCCAGCCTGAGTTGCTTTACCGAAACTGGCATTGCCGAAGGCGAAATCTTTTTGAGCGCGCTTACGAGCAGTATTTTTGTAATATTTTTCCCAGGTTCCTCTGAAATCACCGACTACAATAAATGGCAATTCTTTTCCCGGCAGATCGGGGAATTCCCATTCTGTAATTATCATGAAATTGGTTGTCTGACCTGGTTCACCGCAGGCAGCTTTCATACGCTTCAGCTCTTTGATGAACATTTTGCGGTAATCCATGAAGCCTAAGCCTTCGATATCTTCAGGAAGAATTTTTGGTTTCAACATAGAACTCTATTTGAGAATTTGAGAATTATTCAAATCTGATTTGTCAGTCAACCTATTTATTTAAATCGACTAACTGAGGCTGCAATTTATCAAATTAATATGAAAATACAAAGGGTTAATATAAATATCTGCCAATAAGATTAAAACGAAGGAAGCAAAAGAAGCTTTTGCCAGAAAAGCCAGTTAGAAGATCAGTTTTATAAAGCAGCTGACAAATGAGGTCATAAAGGCTGACAGTATAATAGCGGAAACAGAACAGATGGGCGGCAATGAGCCGCCCATTTTTGCCGAGGATAAAGTAAAATCCGATACGGCAGAAGATAACCCATGCAGCAGACGGAAATCCTGAATTTCCTGCAGGTCAGAACAACCTCAAGGATGAGCTCCAGAAAACTGGCTATTGCCCTGAAAAAGCGGAAATATGAGCGGAAGTCAGCAAGGCTGTCAGATAGAGATTATCCTGTTTACATCTATATGGTCCGTGAACTGAACGATTTTGACCGGAATAACATGTCCAATGAGATAAAAACTAAGTTGCTGCAGGAGTCAGCTGTGGACTATGGGGTTGGAAAAGATGGTGTTCCGTTTTAAAAGGAAAAGGGCAGTCCGTGGTGGGCTGCCCTTTTTTAGAAATAAATATGGTTATAAACTCTTCTTTACCTATTATCACTAAATTTGTATCTTTGGAATATATTAACTTATTTTAAAAATATTTAGTTATGTTATTATTAATAATAATTATTACATCAATTGCTGTTTTAATATTTTTTGGACTATATC
>JBIKQC010000174.1:0-8543 GCA_044349855.1 Saprospira sp. | reverse complement strand
ACGGTTTGAATGATACTTTACTTTGTCCTATTTTTAAAGGGGGTAAACAAATCTATACCAAACCTTTGCTTTCGGAAATAAAGCTTCATTGTCAGGATCAGATAGAAAATTTCAGGAGGTCAAAAAATCGTTAATAATTGATTGGAACTACTTTCAACCCCGCCTTTTTTAAAAGCCGGAGCACCCCTTTTTTTCCGGCCAGGTGCCCTGCACCTATTGCCGTAAAAAGGCTCTGATCTGCTGAAAGCTTGATGATTCGTTCTGCCATAATTATGTTTCTGTCATAGAGCAGCATACTGCGCATGCCACCTGCTGTCTGTTTTACTTTTTTGAGAATTTTCATGAGATCGGCTTCCAAATATAGGGCTGCCGTTTTTTTTATACTTCGTCTGAAACGTTCGAAATGAGTAGCCATATCTTTCAGGCTCTTTATTTGTTCCCTCAACGACATTTTGCGCATAACCTCGAGTTGGCTTTCAAAAGACTCGATACCGAGCATGGTTTTGCCTCCATTTTTTGCGAAATTATAGAGATGCTGATCCAAAGAGACAAAATTATCTTCTTTGAATTGAGCACTGCTGAGTAAATTGATGATCATTACAGGCTTGTGATGCTCAAATTGACTCAGTTTCATGCCTGTTTCTTTATAAAACAGTTTGGCCAATTTTTCATAAATTTTGGGTGTCAGATAATTTGACAGTTTTTCGCCTTCTGGAAACATGGCGATTGATTCAAAGGCTTTGGGATTCTGTATGTCAAGGTCAAACTCAGCAGCAAAGGCTTCTGACTTCAAAATGCAATCTTCGATAAATGCAATTTTATTAAATGCTCTTTCATCCTGTACGTGCATAGTTCCAAAAATATAAGAGGGCGACTTAATATCGTCGCCCTTAATTTCCCATAGCAGGGTATTGTGCTTATCTTTACACATAATGTTGATTATAAATTTACCTTCCATTTGATATTACATCCAATGCTCGGATATTGTTTTTCGGTAACCGTATTACCGTTGAGTACAGCATCGAGCGCTGCTCTGAGATCCGCTCCGGTAAGCGGTTGTTCTGATTTGGGTCTTGAATTGTCCAATCGTCCGCGATAGACCAATTTTAAATGTGCGTCGAATATATAGAAATCGGGTGTGCATGCAGCATCATAAGCCTTCGCTACCTGTTGTGTCGGATCGTAAAGATAAGGAAAAGGATAGGACTCCTGTTCAGCAACTTCGCTCATTTTATCAGGAGCGTCATCCGGATAACGATCTGCATCATTGGAACTTATAGCCATAAAACTTACTCCTTTTTCAATGTATTCGTTGGCTATTTTTACAATTTCAGAGTTTATATGAATCACATATGGGCAATGATTACAAATAAACATAATTACTGTAGCCTTTTCCGATTTCAGGTCATCCAAACTCAATAATTCATTTGTCACTGTGTCTTGAAGTGTAAAATCTGGTGCTTTTGTGCCTAAAGGCAGCATATTTGATTCGGTTAAGGCCATATATATTTTTAATTTGAGAACCGCAGGTAGTGAGTTATTTAATTTGAGACCAAGTCATTAGCTCTGCTTATGACTAAACATTCATTTTTTATACAAAATTTTTATGCCAACTTTCAGAAAGTGGAATTTGCCATTTTTCTTCAAATTCAGCCTTTGTCTGCACCAAATTATTGAAAACTATAGTGTTATCGTTGATTTCTCCTTTTTTGTAAAGGGCTTCAAAAATGTCTCGGGAGGCTGATTTAAGTTCGCTTCCCAACTTGTAGGCAAAATTAAAACGGTCAAAGAATTCGGCTCCTGTGGCCTGTTCCACAGCTTTTACAAACGCCACCGATTTATCTATAGAACAGCCGCTTGCACCGGCCTGACTTTCATCCACCATTAAAACAATAAAACGATTGTGCATTAACTGTCCCCAAGCGCGTAGGGCATTGTTATGGGCAGTCCATTGGCCGACAAAATTGTCAATCTGTAAACTTATGGCAGTTGCAATATCATCAGCTAAGTCTTTGTTGCTCTGATAAATCCACACACGTGTGGTGGCAGGCAGTGTTTTGTAATCAACCATTGGTAAAGATGAAAGATGAAAGATGAAAGATGAAAGAGGAACTGATCTCGTCCCAAAGACAAGAGTGTTCTATAAAGAAAAAAGATAAAAGAGGAGATGGTTTTAAACTTCAGTTTTAAAGCTAAAAGAGAACACTTAAAATCTCAAAATCTTTTTATCTCTTACTTAATTTTATCCCTTAAAAGTTTTGGAAGGCTTAGGAACATTTTTCATGAGCAGCTCTGCCTTAGACTGATCGTAAGCAGCTCTTTTTGGAGGCAGTTGTCTGTTGATTTTATCAATATTTTTATTAAAAATATTAGCGCCGGCTTTAGTAAATTCTCCCTTTTTATCGAAGGCAGAGAGCATATCAGGATAAATTTCTTCTGCCATTTGTTTGTAAAAGGCAAGGAGCAGTTCTGCTTTTTTAATACAGATGGCATCTTCCTGAATGCCACTTATACCTTTCAATCGTTTGCCTGCTTCGCCCAGTTCCTTCTCCAGCTTTTTAATGGCCGATGCCGCTGCTTTCTGATTTTTTTCATTGAATTTCTTTACAACATCTTCTCCTGCATAATAGGCCTGCATGACACAAAGATCAATTAGTTGTAAATAATCGTTGATTCTGTTTACCTTACTGATAATGATATCAAATTCATTTTTACTGTCCACCAGTTTTATTTCATTTTCTTTGGCAAAGACTTCGATTTTCTTTTGCATTTTGCTGAATGATTTGCTCACTTCGTCTGAAGCAGCTTTCATTTCATTATATTCAACTTCTGCGGCAGCAAAACAGTCTGTACAGCCTGCCTTTTTGAGTACAGCTTCATTGTGATTTTTTTGCGTCATATCGTCCATACCTTTGAATGTTTCAAGGGATGATTTTTTCAGACCTTTGTCATTTGCCGGTGTAGGTAAAGCTTCAATGGCTTTAATAGCAGAGGCAACAGCTGACTGCAATTCAGTGTTTTTATCCTTCATATCGGTTCCGCGGTGAACCAGATTTGAAATGTAATCTACCTGAAGTTCCTGAAGGTAACTAAATTCTTTATTGAGGGATTCTAAAAATTGAAATGCATCCGTTTGTGCTTTTGCAAAAAAAGGTAAAAGAAAAAAGGCAAAGGGGAGGAGTAACTTTTTCATAATTTTTTTAAAAAAAGGTTTATTATTGATTTATACTCTGTAATCAATCGAATTTATTTTTGGTTTTTATCCCAATTTAATATGAAGGTCACCAGTTCTTCTGCTGCGGTTTCGGTGTTTCGCCACCATTTTAATGACCAGATCGGATAGACTAAATAGCCAAGTGCCTTTAGTTTTTTCGATTTATGCATAGCCCTTTCCACTTCGTATTTGCCAACCTGTTTCAGCCAACCATCGGCGATAAGTGCAATGCGGGCATTGCTTTCACTCAAAGGTTTTATCAATATATCAATTTCCAGGTCTTCGTCCAAAATTGGGGCCAATTCCAATCTTTCTGAACTCAGGTAATCCTTCAGATAAGCATAAAGCTCCGTTCTAAATTCCTTCCTGCTGTTTGTACTGACAGGCAAAGCCATTTTATTGATAAGCCCATCTTTGCTGTAGATAGTATTAAGTTGGTGTAATTTCGAAAATACGGTTCCTGAAACTGATTCAAGGTAAGAACCAGCGGCATTTTCTCTACCCAAAACAATTCTTTGGGCCCCTAATTTTGATAATCTGCGGCCTAATTTTACATCCAAATTATGAGCATCCTCAATAATTACTACTTCAAAAAGTGGTACTTTCTGTTCAAATATTTTATCAGCCAAAACCGGGCTCACAACAATAACAGGGAAAAGATCAGAAATGAGGTCAATCCCCATTTCTTCCACAAGGGCTTTAAGTTTAAGATCCTGATAATTAGCTACTATATTAGCAGGTTGGAAATTTCGTTCTTTTTTGAGTTCTTTCAAGCGTTCTGCCTGATGTTCACGAATATTAATCAGCGCATTTTTTGAGATCAGTTCTCTAAGTTCCCGCTGCAAGTTGAGGTAGTTTTCCAAAGGAAAATCGGCATCCGGCAGTTGCAAACTGAAGTTCTTTTCGAGTAAATGGTATAAATACCAACTGTTGAAAGCTGTTTTCCAGGAACTTGGTCTCACAGCCACAAGGGCGGACACGAGCTTTCTGCCGCTTTCTTCCATGTTGAGAAAATGCTTACGCCAACGGTAAAAGGCATTGAAATTTGGCAACTGCTGTTCAACCGCAGTCAAATGTTCCAGGAGATTTCTCAACTGTGTTTCGCGCTCGGTGGCTTTTTGTGATTTTATTTTATCAAAAGGCTTGAAAACAGTACTTTGCTGTAATTGCGAAAAGAAGACATCTACCTGCTGTTCCAATGCTTCAAATCTCTTTTTGAAATCTGGTTTCAATGGTAATTTCAGCGTAAGTTCCTTTACTTTTTGACGGACAATTTTTGGAATACGGGCATACCATTCATCAGCCGAGGTTTCAAAGGATTTCAGATCTTTGCTCAGCGCACTCAGATTGAGATATTTACTGATAGACGGCATGCCGTGTTCAAAATATTTCTTTGAGGTGTAAATGTCCTTCAACTCCTCGTATGCCTTGTAAATCTGATCTTTAGCGCTAATTATTTGGTACGATTTTTTGGAAAAAACGCTCAATATTCTCAATCTAGTATTGGTAAATCCATCTGTAAAATCGAAGGAATTTCCATAAACCTCCTGATAAACCTTGAGGTCGCGCTGTATATTTTCTACTCTGTTCTTAATGTCTTTCACATGACTTTCGTAATGAAAACGAAGGTCATCTGAGTAGGAATCGATAAAACTGGTATAACGGCGATAGAGGTCGCGCAAAAGCCTGGTGAAGGTCAATACCTGTTCGTTTACCCAAGTTTCGGCATCTTCGGCATCTTTAGTTTTAAAAATATAGTCCTGTAATCGGGAAAGCGGGTGCTGTAGACTTTGTACCGATTCGAAAAGCACTTCACTGGTTTTTATTTCCTTAGCCAAATGATAGTATTCTACATGAGTCCATTTATAGTCAGTTGTATCCAGAATTCTGGAAAGATACTGTTTGCCATCTATTTTATGATTTTTCATAAAACGTCCCACCATATTTGTCCAATCTGACTCGTCCAAAAGTGGTTTTTGAATTGCATCGTAACGATCTGACAGTTTTTCCCTTAGCTGCAAAAACTGCTGCAGCATCAGGTTGTACTGTTTGTCGTCAAATTTAGGCAATTTTTTTACCCGCTCCGGCAACTGTGCCAGTTGAAAAAGTAAGGCATCTACTGCATTTGATTCATTTTCGATGAACCAGATGCCTGTTTCTTTCAGGCCCTGTTTGTCTAAAAATAACCCCAGATCGATATGAGTCTGCAGTTCGGAACTTATAAGCAGACAGCTGCCGCCGTCTGACATAAGTGCCGGCAAAAATGAAGCTATTGTGCGAGATTTTCCGCTGTTTTGTGCGCCCTTCAGTACCAGATCATTGCCATCAAAAATATCGTTAAGTGCTGATTCCTGAACCGGATTAAGGGTCAAGCAGCCAATACCGCTAAACCATTTTCTTCTGGAACGGGGATTGAGTGTCAGTGGCAGTTCC
This sequence comes from Saprospira sp., assembly GCA_044349855.1. GTDB lineage: Bacteria > Bacteroidota > Bacteroidia > Chitinophagales > Saprospiraceae > Saprospira. Next base: position 2,896 of record JBIKQC010000174.1, on the reverse strand, counting down.
GAAGCATTTGCTTGATTTAATTTTTGTTCGCCCATAACGGCTGCCCAAAGCACCCCGTTTTTGAAAGGTGCCGGATTTTGTTTTCCGGGGCAGGAATATAGTTTAAATGCCTCAGGGTTTGGAATTTTTATTGCCTCACACAATCGCTCGAGTGCTGCCAAAAGACTTCTGTTCTGCAGTTTTTCGGTAGGCCCCATCAATTGATCCCAATCAAGTGCATATCGAGCAATGAGGTAGTTTTTTAGAATTTCATTGTAGCGTAAATGGTTCTTTCCTTCATAATTTAATATCCAATGAGCGGGGTTATCGTCATCAGCATTTCTTATTTCAATATCCCAAAATAAAAGCGGTGCGGCGATATCACTGCCTAAGGCCGCATCTTCCAATAACAGCAGGGGATAACCTATTGACAGCATACCGCCAATGATGGAAAAATCCTGAAAAGTATTTTGTAAATCCTTGAGCTGATCTGCCAATTCTTCCCCATCATTTTTAAAAGGAAGCAGGTTGATTCCGATTTCAACTGAGTCCTGTTTTAAAAATCGGGAAAGAAGATGAACAGTAACTTCAGGACCAACATTATTGAGCCGCCAAAAGTCAAGTTTATGTTCGTTTAACGGCAAAACTATCAGATATGGCAATGCGTTTTTGTAAAGCGCATTTTTGGAAATATTATTATCCATAAATAAATTATGTCGGGTTTGAATGATAATTTTTAATTCATTAACTACATAATTACCTCATTAAAAACAAATCAGTTCTTATTAAATTTATAAAAATCTGTAAACAATGTCTTACTCTAGTTTCAAAAATATCAGCTAAGCTGTTTCTGTATGGTATTAAACCGATACCTGCTAACTCCTGTGATTATTTTTTTAAAAATAGACTTTATTGTTCTTCTTTTTTTAAATCTCATTAAAACTTATGCTCACCTTGTTCATGAAATCTACAGAAGATGAACCTATCACTAATCTAAAATTATCAGAACTAGCTTATAAAGGAATAAACAAAAACAAGCAGCATATCTATAGGTTTCTGTTTTTAAACTAATAAATTGGTATTTGCCCATAAAATTAAGTAAAAAACTGCTTAAAACCTAAACCATTCGAAAAATTAGGTTGACTGAATAAAAATATTCACATTTTAATGAAATTATTTGCATAATAACCAATTTGTTTATATATTTGTCATATAATTAGTGATAATAACCTAAAAAAACATCGCCAATTTAATTATTTTATTGACAAGCACTAATAAATACCGCACTTATGAAAAAGCAATCCGTGATCAGAGAGTATAACTTTCCTGATGCTGAACTCTACACACAATGCCTTGAACGCATTCTTTACATCAAAAGAGATTTAATTGAATTTAAAGCATATGCTTATGGGGAGGAAAAAATCTTGGCTTTTGAAAAAATGGTAAAAAGTTTTGGAGATTTACCCGATGACAATGAACTTGTTGGAGATCAGATGTTGGCAACCCAAAAGAAAAACGATGCTGCGGAGGCGCTTAAAACTGCTATCAGAACAGTGATGACAAGGGTTACAGTAAAAATTGATGCCAAATCCGGGCGTTATCGTAAATTCGGCACCCATAAAATGAATGACATGAGTGATGCCAATTTGCTGCTTTGCGGGCTGCGTGTAGCCAGAGTGTCGGAGCAATTGCTGCCTTTTCTTGAAGAAAGCGGACTTAAACAGGAACTGATTGACAGAGTCCGTCAGTCAACAAAAGCATTTGAGAATGCAATTCATATACAGCAGGATAAAGTTGCTGACCGCGATATTGCCGTTGAAAAAAGAGTTGAAATAGGAAATGATATCTACCGTGAATTTGTCATGATCTGTAATATCGGCAAAGATATTTGGGCCGAGAAAAATCATACTAAATATGAAAATTACACCATTTACGAGAGTAATAACGAACAGAAAAAAATTGGCAGAAAGAAAGCAGAGAGCGCAAATTAATACTGAAGCTGTCTGTTGTTCATGGTATTGACATTGTTAAAACTTAGGAGTTACAGAAGAAAAATACTGCTAACATATCCTTATAAACAACTCAGTACCACTGCGCGGTTTTATAGAATTATAGCAGGGTTCTATAAGCACCTGCTCAAAAACCGTTTCAAAATATCCGAGATATTCTTCCGGGCTCCCGCCAAAAGGTGGACCCTGTTCTGTCAATGGAAAATTAAAAAGCAAGCCAATCAGTTTTCCTCCGGAACACAGCAATTCTCTCATTTTTGTTGCATAAAGCGGCCGCATAACTACCGGCAATGCGCAGAAAAAAGTTTGTTCGATGACAAAATTAAAACCGTTTTCTTTTAATTCAAAAAAATCAGTACAAAGCAGCTGCTCTTTAGGAAAATTCGGCATTTTTTCTGCAAATACAAGCAAAGGAGCTTCTGCCCAGTCGCAAATAAAAACATTTTTAAACCCCTGTTCGAATAGGTAAATCGCTTCGTGTGCATTGCCGCAGCCGGGTATGAGTATTTTTACATTTTTATCTTCAACCTGATCAAAATATTCTTTGATTGGGGTAGTAATACTTCTTGTATCCCAGCCCGTCTGCCCTTGCTCCCAGCGCTGTTCCCAGTAATTTTTATCGATATTCATATATTTTTTTAGAAATTAAAATTGTTGTAAAAGGAAAATTAGCCAGGTTTTTGACTTATTTTATTTGCTCTTTTCTTGTTGTAATGTGCTTTATCTGCGACATAGATCGTTTTTTCGACTACGGCATAAACCAACCCTTCTTTGTCTACCCAATCCAACTGTTCTGTAAATTCATATTCACCTGAAGTTTCCACGGCAGTTGTAATTCTTTCCAACAGTTCTTCTGTCACCAAAAAACTCATTTGCAGCGGCTTAACACCCGGTCTGCGAAAACGGAT